>CAYTEE010000044.1:0-6504 GCA_964436785.1 uncultured Candidatus Saccharibacteria bacterium | reverse complement strand
GTCGCTCCGCACCACGCGATGGCACGGGATGTGCCATTTTTTGGCATCATAACGGTTTAAAATACTCCCCACCGCGCGGTATGCATGGGGATTGCCGGCCCGCCCGGCAACATCTTTATAAGACAACGTTTTCCCCGGCGGGATCTTTTTGACTATAGCGAGGACTGCTTCTTGGAACCCGCGCCTAGCGCCCATGATTACCCGTCCGCCGGCTTGTCTGTCGTAGATTTGCCGGGGGCGGAACCGCCGGCGAAGGCGGGTGGCTGTGGCTTTTGCGGCGAAGGAATTCACACGCTTCTTTCAATACGCGCCTTGTCCCGATATACTTCAGCCCCAGGGTTTTTATCGCATCTGCATAGGAAAACCAGGCGTACCCGCTGTGCTCGCGCGGGGAAATGCGTATCATTGCCTGGTGCGTTTCCGCAAGATAGAGAATAACCGTGTCGTGGATCCTTTCGCGTCCCGAGGTAAAAGAAAAACGCTCGTGCGCGCGGAAGCCGGGAATAATGCGGAGCTCCGATTTTTTGAGTCCCGTTTCTTCTTCGGTTTCCCGAAGCGCCGTCGAAAAACTATTCTCGCCTTGTTCAAAGTGCCCTTTAGGGAAATTCCAGTAATTGCCCCGGCGATAAAGAAGCAAAAATTTTACTCCTTCGCTCGTCCTCCGAAAGACCACAAAACCCGCAACCACTTGTTTTTTAATTTTTTGAGTCCGCGAAGGTACTTCGGTCATGCTATATTCCATTATTTTACCACGTTTTTAAAAATAAACCCTTGCTACTCCTCACGATAAAACGCACGCCTTGATTCGAGTTGACCCCGTTAGAGACCCGCCCTCCGACTAAAGTCGGAGTGGCTACGGCCACCTTGGGGCGGCCTGGCTCTAACGGGGTTGACACAAAAATTCATAAAATATATAATACAAAAAGATCAAAGGAGGTGACGCATGAAATTTCAGGACTTAAGGCCGGGCGATAAGTTTTCGTTCGGCACCAATTCGGATGAGGCTTGTTTCACGAAGCTTCAGACCGGAAAAGAAGCGGGGATATCGGGGTATGTCGCGGTGGGACTCGCCGGCGACATCATCGGTTTTAGTGATGATGCTCTATTCACCGCAGTGGACCCCAGGGGTGGAGCCCCCATCCGCGTCAAAGACGACGCCAACGTCGTCCGGCACGAATGAAGTGCAGTCCTACATCGCCGCCGCGCGGACTACGGTTCGCCGGCGGCTTTTTTATTTTCCCCTTTGTCCCTTGAGAAGCCCCAACATTTTCTCCACTGGCCACGCGTTGATTATGTCATTGCGCGTTGCCCAATCCGTCGCGATCCGCTATGCAGCAGATCGCTCCCTCAAAACCCTCGGTTTTGAGCTCGCTACATCCGCCAGTCGGCGGACTGGGCTCATTCCGACACGGGGGAACCCTTCCGCGTTCCCCCGACCCCCTTTCGTGAGGATGGGTAACGGCATATCTACTTTTTATCTTTTACTTTTTAGCATACTTCTCATCTTTTCTAAATCCCACGCGTTGATTATGTCATTGCGTGTTGCCCATCCTCTCCGCGCCTGCGCAATGCCGTATTCCAGATAAGGAAAATGTGCGGGCGCATGGGCATCGGAATCGATAGAGAGCTTCACTCCCGCTTGAACCGCCTTCCGGATATGCTCGTCCCGGAGGTCCAGCCGATCGGGAAATGCGTCTATTTCAAGCACCGTTCCCGTCGCCTTCGCCGCGCGGATCACCGCCTCCATATCCACTTCGTAAGCCGGCCGCCTCCCTATCAGGCGCCCCGTGGGATGGAACAGAATATCCACATGCGGATTCTCGATTGCGCGCACGATTCGTTCGGTCTGCTCCCGTATGGGAAGATTAAAATGCGAATGCACCGAAGCGCCCACGACTTCGAGCTTCGAGAGGACCGCATCGGGAAGATCGAGCGAGCCGTCTTTCAATATGTCACACTCCGTTCCCTTAAGCACGCGGCACTTGACACCTGATGCCCGCAGCTTCTTATTCACGCGGTCGATCTCCGCCATCTGTTTCAATATTCTTTTTTCATCGAGCCCGTGCGTCATCGCAAGGCGCTTCGTGTGGTCCGTTATCGCGACATAGGAAAGCCCCATCTTCGCGGCCGTCCGCGCCATCTCTTCTATTGAAGCGCTCCCGTCCGTCCAATCGGTCTGCACCTGCAAGTCGCCCTCAAGCTCGTCGTAGCCCACAAGCTTGGGGAGTTTACCTTTTTGCGCAAGCTCGATCTCGCCCGTATTCTCGCGCATTTCCGGCTCTATATAGTCCATACCGAGCGCCCGATAGAGCTCTTCCTCCGTTCTCCCCGCGATCATTTTTTTGCCGCGAAAAAGCCCGTATTCGTTGAGTTTCAATTTTTTCTTCTGCGCCAATACGCGGAGCGCTACGTTGTGGTCCTTTGAACCGGTAAAGTAATTCAGCGCCGCGCCATAGGACTCCGGAGGCACCACGCGGAGATCCACGTCCAGGCCGGACCTTATTTTTATCGCGGACTTGGTTTCGCCGTGGGCGTAGACCCGCACAACCTCGGGCATGGAAACGAAATAATCCATCACTGGCTTCGGGGATCGAGCGACTATCAGAATATCGACATCTCCGATGGTCTCCTTCTTGCGCCGCACCGAGCCGGCCACCATGAGTTTTTCCACTCCGTTCAATTTCTTTAGCCGTTCTTCTATGCCGCGGATCTCGGGCATCGCAAATCCCAGCACGAATCTCCCACTCGATTTTTTCAAAAATGCGATTCCCTTCAAAATATTCTCCTCGCTTTTCGCGCCAAATCCCTCAAGTTTTTTTATCTTCCCCGACTTTGCCGCCTTTTCCAAATCCTCAAGGTTTCTCACTTTGAGCTTCTCATAAAGCTTGTGAACGGAGGATGGGCCCAAGCCCTCAACTTTTGTAAGCCCTTCAAGATCAACCGGCGTCTTTTTTTTGAGCGATTCGAAATAGGCGCACTTCCCGGTCGTCACAAGCTCCTCGATCTTCTCCGCGATAGACGCGCCTACTCCGGGGATCGCCTCAAGTGCGTGGATTCCGCCTTTTTTATAAAACTCACAGACATCCTCGCCGAACGCCCCCACCGCTTCCGCCGCCTTTTCGTATGCGCGCGGCTTGAAAGGCACCTTCTGCATTTCCAAATACTCGCCTATCTCGGCGAGAATTTCGGCAATTGCCTGATTGGAAATTTTTGCCACGGAATTACTGCCCGATGTTTACGGGCGTATGATCCTTGATCACGGGGGTCCCTCTGTTCGGCTGCGGGAGAACAAGATCCGGAACCGCGAGCAGAAGAATTGCCGAAGAGAGAGAGAAAATGGATCCGATGAAGAAAACCGTCCCGAACCCGAATATACTCGCAAGAACTCCCCCGACAAAGCCGCTCGCGCCCGCCGCGAGCCCAGCCGCAGTAGAATCCAGCGCCCAGTCGAAAGAAACTTTTTCCTTATCGAGATGCCGCGAGAAAATTGCCGGCCACGAAGCGGCGTAAAATCCGAACCCTACTGCCTTGAATATCTGCACAAGATACAATTGCCAGACCGCTCCAACGAGAGTCAAAGAAAACGCCGCGAACGAAACGATAATGAGCCCAAGGATGAGCAAGTAAAAATCATCCTTTTCTCCGGGAGTTCTGTCTAGATATTTCGCCGCCGGAAGCTGGACAAAAGACTTGATAAGCCAATAGAGCCCGGCGGCAATACCCACGGTTACAAGCCCCGCGCCGGGAATTTTTTGAACGATGAACACCGAAAAGATCGGATCAACAAGCCCCCATCCCGCGAGAAGCAGGAGGTCCACCAGCACAAAATACTTCACAACCCGCCCGACGCTTATGTCGATATTTATTCTTAACTTCATTGTGTCTTATTGTGTCATTGTGGCTTTCCGTTATTGTATCCCTCCTCATTCTCTCCAACAAGCACGATCTCGCCGGACTTGAGCGTTACGCGCACTTCGCCGCCGCGCATCGCTTCTTTTTTGAGTATTTTTTTCGCAAGCGGCGCACGAATTTTCTCTTCAAGAACCCCGCGGAGCGGCCGGGCGCCGAATGCCGGATCATACCCCAAAGAAGCGAGTTTTCGGGTTACGCCTTCATCCAAAACCAGGCGGATGCCCTGCGTGGCCAAACCGCGCGTAAGCTCCGCCATTTGAAGTTCAACGATTTTCACAAGTTCCTTCGGCGTCAGGTCTTTAAATACCACTATCTTCGAAAACCGGTTCAAAAGCTCCGGCCGGAACACGTCCGTAAGGCGCCGCTTCAGATACTCGGTAACCTCGCCCATTCCTTTCCCCTCGCGGAGAGCGTCGTTTACGATGTCCGAGTGTGCGTTCGATGTGGCAACGATGATCGTATTCTGAAAATCCACCGTGCGGCCGAAACCGTCCGTCAATCGCCCGTCGTCGAACACCTGGAGGAACATATTCCACATATCGGGATGCGACTTTTCGAACTCGTCCAAAAGAACCAAGCTATACGGCTTCTCGCGCACGAGATCGGTGAGCGCGCCGGACATTTTGCCGTCCGGGGACCCGATAAGCCGAACGGCGCTTTGCGGATCCCGATATTCGGACATATCAAGCCGGATCATCATTTTTTCGGAACCGAACTGGATGCGCGCGATGATCTTCGCAAGCTCCGTCTTCCCAACCCCCGTCGGCCCCACGAAAAGAAACACGGCGATGGGTCCGCCCTTCCGCGTAAGCCCGCTCCGGTATTCACGGAGTGCGTCCGCAACCGCGGTAACCGCCTCATCCTGATCGACGAACGATTCGTGGATCACGTCTTCAAGGTTCAAAAGTTTCTTCGCTTCCGCAACGTCGGTTTTGTGGAGCGGAACGTTCACCTTGGTCTCGGCGGCGCGGATCACGGCATCCGGCCCCAAAAATTTCTCGCCCGCCCGGCTCGCCGCTATCAGCGCATCTTTCAAAAGTTCTTCCGCGCTCGAAGGAAGAAGGCGCTTCCGGAAATATTTTTTTGCAAGCCGGACGGATTCCTTGATAGCCCCAAAACTTATCACCATCCCGAATTCTTCTTCAAGGAATGCGGCGTCCGATGAAAGAACGTGCTCCGCATCCGCATCGCCTATCTCTCCGACATGGATCACCTCGAACGCGCCGGAAAAATCCGTGCGCGCCTCGAGAAATTCCTTGAACTCCCTTGGGTACGTGCTCCCAATGACCGGAAACGCGTGATTCCTGATTATAGGGAGAAGCGCGTCCGCGGCGGAGAGAAAATTGCCGGAGGTCATGACGAGCTGGTGGATATCGGGAATATAGAGAATGATATTCCCCGATTCCATGATCTCGCGAACCACCGTCTCGAGCCGTTTTTGGAGTTCGGCAGGCTGCGCCCCCGCAACCAGCGACCCTAAATGAAGAGAAACGAGGCGCCTGTCAAAGAGCGGCGGCGGGACGGTATCCCGCACCAGTGCGAGCGCGAGGTGCCGCACCATTGTTTCCTTGCCGGCGCCGGAGTCTCCCACTAAAAGAATATTCGGGTTCGCGGGGCGCGAGAGGACGTTCAGCATCTCTTCGTATTCCGCCTCGTGCCCGACCATAAACCCGATCTCTCCGCGCCGCGCGAGGTCCGTCAAGTCCGAGCCAAACCGGTCGAGGGTCGGCGTTGCGCGCGCCGTCCATGCGCGGTTCATCACGCGGTGGTGGAGCGGGCGGTATGTTTCGAAAAGAAATCCGCCGAGGGCGCGAGAAAGGCGCCCGAAGCGCGAGCGATGCAGGCTTCCTGCTCCCAAGACAAGCGCGTGCCCCACGTCTTCGGGAGCAACAGAGAACATCGCGAACACGCGCGAGAGAAACCCGTCGTCCATAAGCGGAAGCGCCGCGAAGATATCGGCGGGGCCAATGAATCGGTGCCGAAACCGAACCGCCTCAAAAAACGCGCGGACGGCGAGCGTCTCTGCCCGGCCAAGGAGATATTCCTTGGGGATGGCGGCGAATGTCTCTCTTTTTATAATATCGTCTATTTTCTCCTTGAACTCTTTTGGCGGGACATCCAGCCGTATCAGCCCCTCGCGGACTTCCCGCGCCCCCATAAGCTCGCGCGCGACCTCAAGAAAAAAATCGGTTTTTGTGAGGGACGCTCTTCCAAGCGCGTGCTCAATGGCGGAAAATCCCTTCGGCGAAATATATCGCGCGGCATTGACGCGGCCGGATTTCGGAAGGTCTACAAGGTGCAAATCGGCCTCGCGCCACCGCATAAAATGATCCAGGGAGAAGAGAAGCAATAGAAACCCCGTAAGCTGAAGCTCCCGGAGATTCGAGAAAAGGAGAGTGAAAAGAGCCGCGAGCAGAAACAGATAGCCGATGTAGGTTACCACCCGGACAATAAAGCGCCCAAGGAACGTCATCTCGAGGCGCGGATCCGAGAAAAAAACAGTCAAGGAGGGGCGTTCCGTCATAATATTCGCGCCGCAAAAAGCGCGGGGTACGCCGCTAGAAATATCTCAAAAACAAGAAGAGGAATGAG
>CAYTEE010000043.1:5292-6822 GCA_964436785.1 uncultured Candidatus Saccharibacteria bacterium | reverse complement strand
CGCCTCTCGCGCGAGAGTTTTCGGAAATTCTTTTTTAATGGCCTCAACGCTTTTCCGCGAGCGCAAATTATATTTTTTTAATTCTTCGAAATACGCTTCTTTTGAGTACGGCTTGTTCAATATGTGGTATTGCTTATTCCGAAGGTTCCAGCACATAAAACAGTTCTGAACATTCCGGCAATCATAAAGAAACGCGCTCTCGATGCTGTCCCGCGCGTCGAACGAGTGGCGCACGTTATAGCACTTGAAACAGTAGGTACAGTCATACGACAAGTCCATATCGAAACAGAACACAAGGTCAACGGAGTTTTTGCACCGAATATTGCGGTAGCCATAATACAGATCTTCGCAATCCAGAAGCGAACGGGTGAGATAGCAATTTTTGGAATTCCATACGTCGTCACACCAATCGGAACTAAAATTATTCGTACCGGATTGCTGGGGATGCGGAACACGATCCTGTAGTTCCTTGAATTGTTCAAAGAATGGGCGGCTAAGATCGTATTCTTTTCCATATTGCATCGGGTCCCATGAGTCCGAAACCCATTCGGTCCGATCATAGAGCGGGAATTTTATTTCTTCTCCGAATGTAGTGATTATCGTTTTTCCCGAAAGGGCGGACTTCGTTTTCCGGAACTTGCCGAATACCCAGAACGCCAAAAGGCGCCTCCAAATGCACCGAGGGCATTCATCCGGCGCGGGAATACCGAACCGCTCGTAGAAAACCGAATCTTCCGGTTCGATAGTGAGCTTTCGCTTACAACTTTCACACTGTTTTGTTTCCGTGTTCATATCACCTCGCTTTGATAACATTGTTCACAATAGACAATTTCCGGACTGTCTGGGGCATATGAGGTTTCGAATTCGTTGGGGCATTTCTCTTCTCTATGCAAATGTTGTGTTGCGTTCTCATATGCTTTATTCTCAGAATTTTTACCGGAACACTGGCATTTACGTTTGAAAAAATGTGGGCGATTCCTCTGCGCGAGCCGACTATAATGGCGACAGTTCGGGCAAAGCTGCGGCAACGGGATATTGAATTGCTTTAAAAAAGCGAGCTCGCGGGCGATGATGCGAAACGCGCTCGTACATTCCTCCTCACAATTGCCCCCATGAGCACAGGTGATAACTTCCTTCAAAATTTCATCATCTGCATCTTTAACT
Source organism: uncultured Candidatus Saccharibacteria bacterium (assembly GCA_964436785.1). Taxonomy (GTDB): domain Bacteria; phylum Patescibacteriota; class Minisyncoccia; order UBA6257; family 2-01-FULL-56-20; genus CAYTEE01. The sequence continues at coordinate 5,658 of CAYTEE010000043.1, read as the reverse complement.
CGATCAGGCAAATCTTCTGCGCGCGTCGTAGGCGCATAGTTCCTTTTTTCATCTTCCAGCCAGAGAAGCCCTGCGGCCTTCACCTCTACTTCGGTTTTCGGGAAAAGCTCGTGGGCTTCTGAAGTATTGTAAGGAAATGGCGAAAATTCGGACGGAAAGAACTCGCCGTAGCAGTAGGCGCGCCCCTTTTTATCCATGTATGGCACGTCGTTCATATGCCGGATAATTTTCGGAACGAGTGCTTCGTACTCTTCCTTTGAATATTGTTTATTCAGTATGCAGTATTGTTTTTTATGCGCACCAACACAGCCGAAAATATCGGTTGAACCAGGACAAAACATGGAATACTGAACATTTTTACACCCC
>CAYTEE010000043.1:0-5282 GCA_964436785.1 uncultured Candidatus Saccharibacteria bacterium | reverse complement strand
TTTCGAATCTTCTGTCCCGCTCACTCTATAAGAATGTTTGGTATTTTTTGAATTGTAGATATAATCGCCGCTCACGCTTACGTTTTGGAGTCCGTGCATAAATTTCACGGGAAACTTCATCCATACCTCGCACGCGCGGCGGCGGCACTCTTCAAACGCGCGCCGTGAACTAAGATCCAGTTCCACAAGTTTTTCAACATATTCCTCTTTGCTGTATGGAATATTGAAAATACAGTAGGACTTACGCCGCAGCCCAACGCACCCCACACAGTTCGTGCAACCCACACAATCTTTGGAAAGGATTACCTCTTGGCAATCCTCGCAATTCACGGAAAAAAATGTTTTGTAGCAACGTGCCGCATTCACATTGCCGTAACTGAATTCACAGTGGTCGGTCATGTGGCTATCCATGCAGTTTTTTGAAGCAGTGTCCCAAATCACGTATGCGCAGTCCTCCGTGTGCGCCACTGCGCGGGTAAAGTAACAGTTTTTTATATATGATGCGTTCGTGCAATATTCACAATTTACGGCACCCTGCATCGAGTGGGATGGGAAAGGCACCTCAAGAAACAACTCATAAAATTGACCGAAGAAAGGACGCGACCAATCTATTTCTCGTCCATACGCTATGGGATCCCACGCGTCAGACCACCAATAATCCCTGTCATATATCTTCACCGGAGATTCCGGAGGAAATGCGGAAAATATTTGTTCTCCAGTCCTCGCGTCTAATTTCTTATAAAGATGCCACATATTCCGCCAAGAAAGACGCCTTGTTATCCTGCACTCCGGGCACCACGTCGGAGGCGGTACTTTTATTTTCTCGTAGAAATTGAAGTCTTCCGGCTCGATACGGAATTTTTGCTTACAGTTCTGGCAAGTTTTGGTTTCAGAGTTCATATTCATTGTTCATCGTACAGCCCCGACGCTTGCGGTCGGGGCCCCGACTAGAACGTCGGGGTTCTGACAATTTCGGGTTTCTGATTGCATTGTGCTAATGGCTATTACCTAATACCTAATTACTAATTTATGCTATTTCATTACTGTAGCACGATCCGCAGTAGACAACTTCTGGGCACTCCGGAGCGTAACTTGTTTTTATATCGATTCCGCATTTGGCGCACTTCCTGTCCCACAGCCTAGGCGGATTTATGCGTGCCATCCGTTCCATGTGCCGGCAATCGGGACAAAGGCGCGGGATAGGAAACTCCCAGTGCCGCAAAAGATCAAGCTCCGCGCGGATAATACGGAATGCCTTTCCGCATGCGCCACAACCGAGGATATCGTCCAAGATAGAGTCCTTGACGTCGTGGATGTTGTCGGGCATCTTGTCCGCGGGCATAGTAATCGTGTACTTCCCCGGCGTGGGCTCCCGCCAGCGCCAACCGCGTTCCTCTATTTGTTCTTTGGTAAGCGGCCAATATTGCGCCGCATGGGTTTCGTTGTAGGAAAAAGGGCTTAGATCATACGGCAAAAAATCTCCATATTTCCAAATACGGCCCTTTGCGTCTATATATGGCCTCTCGTTCATGCTCTTTATAATTTCGTCTCGAAGTTTTGCATATTCCTCGGGAGCGTATTGCTTGTTCAAGATGCAATACTCTTTCTTTTTTGCATTGATACACGCAAACGTGTTGCGGCACGACATATTAACTATTCCATACTCAACATTCATTGTGTTATTCTGCCAAGCGCCCGCGCAATATTTTACATTACTAACGCCCTCGCCCACCGTTATGGAGTCAACCACGCGCTCAACGCCATTGCCCCATTCCGAGAGGTCATACAGATCCTTCGCAGGGCCCATGGTAATGAATTGGCAGTAACGCACATCTTCAACTTCGTTCACTTGATAACAGTCAAGGGCGTTTTTGGCATTGAATACATAATCTCCCGTGGAATTTATGTTCTGGAGAGAACTCTCGACAAAACGATAGGGATGAGACATCCAAAATTCATCCGCCATCTTTCTTGCCCGCTCGAGGCCCGACCATGTATCAAGCCGGAATTCCTTAAGTTTTCGCTGGTACTCCTCCTTTGAATAGGGCTGGTTAAAAATATGGTAGTTTTTGTTGCGCAAATTAACACAACCGAAACAGTTATTGCACCCAATAACATACCGAGAAAATAAAACACCCTGGCAGTGATCGGCAGTATGGCAAAAGGCGCAGTTATACCCGATAACATTAATGGACTGGTAGAGAAGCTCCGAATTAACCACCATCTGGCAATCCATTGAATCTTTAACCCGCACGACAAAGGTCGAGTAGTGGCAATTCTCATCAAAGTCCGCGTTGAATATAAGGTAGCAATTCTTGAGGCTGCCGGCATGATTCACATAATCGGAATTCACCAGTGTTGAATAGTCCGTGATGAGCGCCATGTTCGGCGTCATCTTCTGGAGTTCTCTCATCTGCTCAAAAATATTTTTCTTCGGATCGTAGTCAAGATAGAACCCGCCGTCATCCCATTTATCCGACCACCAGCACGGAGAACAATAAACCTTAAGCGGTTTCTCCGGCGCAAAAACCGTTACAATGCCTTTCCCGCAAAGATCGCAGTTTCGTTTGTACAGTGTCCGCTCGTTCCGGAACATAGCCCGCCGCTGAAATCTGCACGCGGGACAAAATGTCGGCGGCGGAACCTGCATTTTCTCATAGAACTGAAAATCCTGAGCGTCTATCCCGAAAGAAACTTTGCAGTTTTGGCAAGCTCTTTTTTCTTCGCTCATGTTGTTTCTTTCTGATAACATTCCTCACAATACACGATTTCCTTTGAATCCGGCGAATACGTTGTCTCAAATTCATTGGGGCAATTCCCCTCACCATGGGAATGTTTCGCCGTATTCTCGTACTTGTATCCTGTCGCTTGCTGCTTGTCGCTGGTTTTGCCCTCGCAAGCGCACGCACGATGCCAAAATTTCAATGGATTCCGATATTTGAATTTCTCGTAATGCCGGCAGTTCGGGCAAAGCCGCGGGAGCGGGATACCCATCTTTTTTAAAAACTGGAACTCGGGCGCAATAATGCGAAACGCGGTGGTGCAAGATTGATTGCATTTCCCTTTGTGCTCGCACTCGATAATTTCATTCGTAATTGTATCCGGCACGTCCTTTATGTTTTCCGGCAAATCCCCTGTTTTTTTTGTGATTTTATACTCCCGCAAAATTTCGTCTCGCCAAGCAAAACCTTTCTCGCGGGCGAATTCTTTGGTAAGCGGGTAAAATTCATGCGCGGCGGCTTCGTTATAGGCAAAAGCGCTCAAATCCGGCGGCATAAACTCTCCATACTTATATATTCTACCTTTTGCGTCGATATAAGGCATCTCGTCCATATGCTTCTTGATTTTCGGTATCATCGCGGAATATTCTTCTTTCGTATACTGCTTGTTTAAAATGCAATATTGTTTCTTATGCAAACCGGCACAGCCGAAAAGATCGGAGGAGCCATTCGAGAAATAACTATATTCGCTGTTTTTGATGTCTCCAAACACCAGATTACTGAACTTGATATTGGACGCACCAAGGCCCACGCCCATACATTCATAAAGCCGTTCCGCGTTATCACCCCAGTCAGTATAATCGAAGCAATCTTTCGCGGCCGGAGAGTGTATGAGTGCCACGAATTTACTGTCTTCCGTGTATTTAGCGAAAAATCCGTATGCGGTATTTTTAGTGTGATAAATATAATCCCCCAACGAATTCACATTATGGATCCCTCGCAAATGCTTGTGGGGATATCTTAGCCAGAACTCCTCGGCCTTCTTTCTTTCTCCAACAAACAATTTCCACGAGCCGTCAAAAAGTTCTTTGAGTTTCTCAGAATACTTTTCCTTCGAATATGGCTGATTGAAAATGTGATACGATTTTTTCCTGAGATTAATACAGCCGAAGCAGTGCGAACAACCAACGAGCCCTTTGGAGAAAAAGATGTCGTTGGATTCATGGCAATTTACACTTCCAACAGCTCGATAGCATTTATTGATATTGAAATTGTCGTAGCACAGTTCGTTGCCTTCGCCCATATAACAGTCGTAGCAGTCCTTGGAGCGATACACGCTTGAGCAATATGCCGAATCTTCCACAAAATCCGCATCTGTTACGAGGTAACAATTCTTGCAGCTTCCAGACCAATTGGAATACTCACTATTTACCATCGTGCTGTAATTCGTGGACATGCTCGCGTGCGGAACCCGATTAAGCAGTTCCTTAAATTGTGCAAAAAAGGGTTTATCCCAGTCATAGTTCTGCCCATAATCTATTGCATCCCACGCATCCGACCACCAGTATTTCTGATCGTAGACAGGAAAAGGTTTTTCAGGAGCCAAGTATGAGATAATTTCTTCTCCGTGCCCCGGCGCGTCGCATTTTCGCTTATACAATGTTCTTTCGTTCCGCCAGATAAGCCGCCGAATCAAGCGGCATTCCGGGCACCATGTAGGCGGCGGAACCTGCATTTTCTCGTAGAATTGGAAGTCTTCCGGCTCGATGATGAACTCGGTTTTACAATTCTGGCACTTGCGCGTTTCTTTATTCATATTCGCATTATTACTTTATATTTGTATATTCGCGATTACTCTATCCTCTTCAGATAACATTTACGACAGTAAACCTCCGGTCGTTCTGTCTCGCGATAGGGGGATTCCATCGCGATGCCGCATCCGGCGCAGGTGCGCTTGTTTCTTTCCATGTTTTTCACCCAGAGATTGAGTTTTTCATTGATGCGGCAAAAGGGACACTCGCGCGGGAGGGGCACGTTCATCTGGCGATGGAATTGGAGCTCCATTTCGATAATCCGATACGCCCTGCCACACTTCTCGCAGGAAATCCTTTCCTTGAGAATCAAGCCGGGCGTATCTTTAATATGATCCGGTAAGTTCTGGGCGCGGATGGTTGTTTCGTATTCCTCCTTTTCTGACTCACGCCATTGGTACCTCTTATTCCTTGCCTCCTCCTCGCTCAAAGGGAAGAAATTTTGCGCAAGCGTGGTGTTATAGGCAAACGGAGAAAGCTCCGGCGGGAAAAATTCACCGTATTTATATACTATCTGCTCTTTGCTATTAGCTCTTTGCGAAACATACGGCACTTCGTCCATGTGCGCACGAATCCTCGCAGTCATTTTCTCGTATTCTTCTTTTGAATACTGCTTATTTAAAATGAAATAATCTCCTTTTTTCATTCCAACGCACCCAAAGTGGTGAGAACCGCCCGTTGAAAGTTTGCAATACTCGGCGTCCGAGAGATTTATTCCCGATTCTGCGCCAAAGTGGAGAAGTGAAGCATT
>CAYTEE010000042.1:0-7000 GCA_964436785.1 uncultured Candidatus Saccharibacteria bacterium | reverse complement strand
ATATCTTTCGGTATCGAAAAACGGCTCTTGGGATTCCCGGGCTCGATGAACCAGTACTCGTCGCGGTGAGCATAGAGGAATTCCGATTCCGAGCGCTCCACCTCCGCTTCTTCAAAGTAATCGCTTGCCTGCCAATTGCGGTCCAATATTTTCCCCGTCATTAAATTGCGGATCTTCGTCTGCACCACCGCCTTCCTCTGCTGCATGCGCAAAAAATGCGCCTCCAAAACTTCGTACGGAGCGCCTTCGTAAACAAACAAAGTTCCTTTTTTTAGATCGGTATAAGAAAGCATTTTTGGGTAGATTAACGATTTATGATTTATGATTCTCGAAAAGCATGCTGATGGAACAGATTTAGGATTTAGGAAATACGATAATAATTTTAAACAAAAACCGCCCCGAGCTTACCGAATGGGCGGCTTTTGGAATTACATAATTTGCCGTCTATTCGCTTATCGGTCCGATTGGTCCGCGATCCGGGCGTGGAGCCCGAGAACCGCCTTCCGGCTCTTCTATCTTCAGATTCACCCTGGCGTTATTGCGAACGCCGACGATACGCAGAAGCGAACGGATTGCCTTTGCGGTAGCGCCTTGGCGGCCGACAACGTGGCCCATGTCTTGGGCATTCACCCGAAGCGAGAGCAAAACCCCCATCTCGTCAACCTTGCGTTCTACCTTTACGTCGTCCGGGTGATCAACCAATGCTTTAACCAAAAATTCCAAGAAATCCTGATCCGGTGTAGCGCTCATGATATTCAGTGCTCGTCTTCTCTTTTCGACCTTTCCTATTAACTATTTTGTTATATACCGGTATCAATCAAAAATCAAGAAAAGGCGTACGTTCTACTGCCTACCGCCTACTCACTACTTGCTACTTGCCCGGCAGGAGCGGTTGCCGGAGCTTCCGTGCTCTGTTTTTTCTTTATGGATATTGCGCGCTTCGGTCCGGAGATCGCACCGCTACGCACCAAAAGATTATGGACGGTAGCAGTCGGACGCGCTCCCTTTTCTATCCAATAAAGCGCTCGCGTTTTGTCGACAACGATCGATTTCGTAAAAGGGCTATATGAACCCAGGTCCTCAACCGGCGGAGCGGCCATTTTCGAGCGCTTTTCCGCCACAACGACGCGGTAGCTCGGCCGATGTTTTTTGCCTATGCGCTGTAATTTAATGGCAAGCATGATGACAGAATGTAGGACTTAGAGTATAGGAATCGGAACAAAATATCAAGTTTGTTGCGGCGCCGGCTCAAGATTAAGCGAAAGCACCTTTGAAGTTCCATCCTCGTTCATCGTAACGCCGTAGAGCACGTCCGCCGCTTCCATCACCGTGCGGTTATGGGTAACGATAACAAATTGGATCTCTTTTGAAAATTCTTTGAGCATCTCGGCAAAACGGTGTGCGTTTCTATCGTCAAGCGGCGCATCCACTTCATCCAACACCAAAAACGGCGGAGGGGAAACCGAAATAAGCGCGAAGAGCCCAGCAATGCCAACCAGGCTTTTTTCTCCGCCCGAGAGAACCTCGAGCGACTTGATCCGCTTTCGGGGGAGCGAAAGTTCTATCTCTACGCCCTCTTCGGCTTCTTCTTCGGGAACGTTCGCATTCTCCGTATTTTGCCCGGCCTCACCTCCTTCCCCTTCCGGCTTGATATTCGGCGCTTGTTTTTTGATCGTTAGCTTCGCGTGCCCGCCATCGAACATAAGGTGGAAAAACTTGCCGAATTCCTCGTTGATCTTGTGCAGCGCGCTCCCGAATTCCGTCTTTACTTTTTCTCCCAATTCCTTAATAAGTTTCTTGAGATCGATAATGGCGGATTCCAAGTCCTCGGATTCATGCGACAAGAACCGATACCGTTCCTCGGTTTCTTTCGCTTCCTTAACCAGTGCCTCGTCTATCTCTCCGATAGACGCCAGGTCCCCGCGGTACTTGAATATCTGCCGTTCAAGCGCGGAGAGTTCAGGTTCGGCAACCGCTTCGCCGCGATAGTGCAAAAATTCTATTGGCTCTCGCTCCAGCTGAACGATCTGGCGCTTGAGTTCCTGTTCGCGGAGCACCAGGCGTTCTTTCTCAAATAATTTTTTCTGATGTTCGCTTTCCCATTTTTCCATTCTGTTCCGAATGCCCTCAAGCGCTTCCGCCGCGGACTTGAACGCCGCATAAAATCCTTCCTGGTTCTTTTCAAGCGCCAACTCGTCTTCCTTGAGTTTTCGGATCGCCGCGTCCAACTCCTTCAATTCTTTGTTTATCGTTTTTAATTGAAGCACAAGTGCCTCCGGGGGACGCACCCTCTCCGGCGCGGAATTTCCCGAAAGCGCTTCATCTATTTCGTTCACAAACCGCTCAATCGCGTGCCGCAACTCCTCGATATCGTCTTCATCGATATACGCCTCAAGCCCATGCTTTATTTTTTTGAGGAGTTCCAACAGCGGCTCCGCGGAAATCGAGCGGGATTCCGTAAGCCCGTCGCTAAGCTCGATCTGCGCCTCAAGCCGGCCTATCTCTTTCTGGATACGGCTGCGGTTTTCAAGAAGCCCCTGTGTTTCTTTTTTTATTTTTTCTATCTCCGCGCGCTCTTTCGGCTGGTTCGATTCCACTTCCTTCATGCGCCGCGACGCGGATTCCCGTTCCACATCGAGAGATTTGAATTCTTTCTGGTGTTGTTCGATCTCGCGCTCTATCTCCGCCGCCTTTTCCCCAAGCGAGGAAAATTGGGAGCCGAAGAATTTCTGCTCAAATTCGCGCAATTCGCCCTCAATCATTCCCCGCTTTTCCCAGCGGTTCGTCTGGCGCTTCAGGGAGCGAAGATGCGGCAGAATTTCTTCCGTAAGAGCGCGGACCTTTTCGAGGTTGATCTCCGAATTTTTGAGGCGCCGCTCGGCGTCCGCTTTTTTTATCTGGAATTCGCGGAGTCCGAGCATTTCTTCTATCATTTCCCGCCGGCCCTGCGGAGTCGCCCGCACGAATACGTCGCTGTTCCCCTGCGTCACCACTACGAGCCCCTTCGTTCCCAGGCGGGCTTTTGCGAAGAGATCCACCACGTCCTTGAGGCGCACTTCGGATTTGTTCACAAAATACTGGCTTTGCCCGTCCCGGCTTACCTGCCGCGCAACCGAAACCTCGGAAAAATCAACCGGGAAGATCTTATGCCGGTTGTCGAAGTGGATGCTTGCCTGCGCCTGTCCCACGCGGGAGCGCTTTGGCGTCCCCGCGAATATCAAGTCCTCAACTTTTGCACCGCGAAGATTTTTCGCTTCGCGCTCGCCCAAAAGCCACCGGATCGCGTCGATAACGTTCGACTTCCCCGAGCCGTTCGGCCCCACGATAGCCGTGATCCCAACCGGAAAATCCAGCGATGTTTTCTGTGCGAATGATTTGAATCCGACAAGCTCCAGCCGTTTCAGAAAATTTGCCATCCCTCACCCTTAAGGTAGCATAGAATACTTTAAGCGCCCCTTTAGAGAACTGAAACCCTTTGCAAACTGCTTTAATCTTTTTTCTCTGATAAGAGCGTCTCTTTTTGAGCTATAAGCTTCGCAATATATTAGTCGCATGGGTAATAAGTATTTTGTTGATTGTACTAGACCATTATCATGTTTTGCAAGTCGCTCCTTTAGATTGACGGCAAATCCGATATAGAAGCTTTTATCTTTCTCTGACTGAAGTACATAAACGCAAAACATACTACCCTAAGGGTGAGGGATTATTTATATTTCTCAAGCGCTTGGCGCGCCGCTTCCGTTTCCGCTTCCTGTTTTGAAAGTCCTTTTCCCTCCGCGATAAGTTCATCTTCAAAATATACGCCGATGCGGAATGTGCGCTGATGCGCGGGGCCGTGTTCGTCGAGTACCCGGTAATTCGGCGTCACGCGCAGTTTTTCCTGGACAATTTCCTGCAATTCGCTCTTCGGATCCCTATAGCTCTTCGTTTTCAATATCTCATCAAGGCGGGAAAGAACAAAGCGTTCGGTGATCTTCCGCGCCCCTTCGAACCCCTGGTCCAGATAGACCGCGCCGATCAGCGCCTCGAACGCGTTTGCGAGGATAACTTCCCGCGCCTTCCCGGTGTCCTTCGCTTCGCCGCGCGCCATAAAGATAAATTTTTCAAGTTCTATTTCCGCGGCAACCTTCGCGAGCATCTGATAATTCACGAGCGCTGCGCGGAGAACGGTGAGCTGTCCTTCCGGCAAGTCCGGAAATTTCCGGAAAAGCGCCTCGGTAACCGTGAGCTCCAACACCGCGTCCCCAAGGTATTCGAGGCGTTCGTTGTGCGGCTCCGGCCAGCCCGGACGTTCGTTCAAAAACGAGCGGTGGGTCAGCGCTTCAACGAGGATCTTTTTATTTTTGAATGTAACACCGATCTTTTTCTCAAGCGGCGCAGTATTGGTATTCATTGTAGTAAAGTATCAAGCGTCATGAGTCAAGAGTCACGACTTTTGTGTTTATGATTGCGGTTCTATCATGACGCTTGACACCTGACACATGACTCATTTCTGTTTCTCCATCTCCCGATAAACTGCCCCCAGTACGCCGTTCACGAACCGCCCGGCGTTCGGCCCTCCGAAATTCTTCGCCATTTCCACCGCCTCGTTGATGGCAACCTTGGGCGGAATTTCTTCCTTGTCCGCATAAAGAAGCTCATAGAGGCCAATGCGCAGGATATTCCTGTCGATAATGGCAATCTTTTCGAGCGGCCATTCGGGCGCGGCTTTTGTCATCACCTGGTCAACGGCAGTGAGGTGCTCCGCAACGCCTTTTGCTATCTTCCACGCGAATTCCGGCTCATCGATGCCGGGCGCAAACTCGTTCAGGTTCCGCGTGATGATCTCGCCTAGATCCTTCTTTTTGTTATAAAAATCCCACTCATAGAGCGATTGCAAAATAACGGTTCGGATAAGGTGTCGGGTAGCCATGCGAATAATGATTAGCGGTTAGCCATTAGAACTTAGTGCAAACATTATAAAAGAACAAGGGATCCGTACCAAACGCCGACGACTGTATATTCTGGTTCTCTATTCCGTGTTTTTACTTCTTCCCGCATTGTGCGCATACCCGATGGGGCATTTTAGGCGCGCTGCAATTCGCGCAAACCAAAAAATGCCGCTTCTTGAGCGCCAAATGCGACCGCCTGCGGCCGACCTTCCCTTTTGAATGATGTTTTACCGGTACGCCACCCATTGGATAGTATTTAGAATTTAGCTATTAGGATTTAGGTAAATATTCGAGAAACCGAGCATCCCGCCGTGGTGGGATAATCTTACATATTTTACCCCGCAATCGGCGGGTTTCTGTAATAATAAGCCAGGTTTTTAAAAATTGCAAACAAAAAGGGCTTCCCGCGGGAAGCCCTTTCGATGGATCAATTCTGAGGAGAGGTTAGACTATCTCCTCGACGGTTATTCTCACTTGGATCGGCTTGATGCGAACCAAGGGTAGGTGCTGCTTGATGATCGCTTCAAGGGCACCGACCTTTGATGCACCATTGAACATGAGGGGTGAGTACGAAGTGCCCCGATAGGTATCCGGCTCTCCCTCAACCTCGAAGTGATCTATCTTGTCGATGGAAAGATGACCCTTAAGCTCCAACATCGTTTCTCCTCGATTCTTCCCTGCTGGTTGTCCGTTCACCTGGAACTTATTGAGGGGGTTTCCTCCATGTTGTCTGGAACATCACGAACTTCGAACGCGATCACGGGACCTATTCGCAAGTTCGCGAGCTCAGTGACGTCCGCAACAACATTCTCCTCTGTCATGACGCCACCGTTTGCCAGGACGGCGCCAATAAGCTTCTCGAGTAATTCGACTCCGACGTCTTTCCACGGCCCATCACCGACTTTCCGGAACAAATGTCGTGCCATGATCTCCTCCCGAGTTTCACCGACACAGCCGAGCTATAGGGGTTCTGCTTACTTTTTATAGTATTTTCCAATAAACGTCAATCTATGCGCCTCGCTCGGGCCGTGCTTTTTGATGGCTTTCGTATGGGTTTTTGTCCCATATCCCTTATGTATCTCAAAACCATAAACCGGGTATTTTTTGGCAAGCCGCGTCATAAACCGGTCCCGCGAGACTTTTGCCATGATTGAAGCAAGCTTCACGGCAGTAAACTTCTCGTCGCCTTTCGTAACGGTTTTCGCCGATTTGCCATTTGCCATTTGCCATTTGCTACTTCCAAGATAAAGCCCGCCGTCCAGATATACCAGACAGCGAGTAGACAGTAGTGAGTAGCGAGTAGATAGGCGACGGAATGCGCGGAGCGCGGCAAGATTCGCCGCCCGAGAAATATTCATCCGTTCGATATTCCGGGGATACACGCTGGCAACGGCATAATTGATCTTCGGATGTTCTTGAATAAAGCTGAACCACTCCTCGCGTTGCTTCGGAGAAAGTTTTTTGGAATCCCGAAGGGGGGTATCCCTAATTCTACCCGAATTTTTATTCGCGAATATTCGCGAAAGTGATTCGAGTTTAATTAGTGATTTTGGAATTGCCACGGCAGCCACGGTAACCGGTCCCGCGAGGGAGCCCCGCCCGACCTCGTCTATCCCCACACTATAACGAGCACCGCGAAGCAATTTTATTTTTCTGTGAACGCGATTTTTTCGAATTAACAGCGTTCTTCTCGTATTTTCTTGCATAATTTCAAGAATAACTATAGTGCTCGTTTAGTGTGGGGATCTATCCCTACAATAAACCTATTCCCCATCCAGTTCTCTTTTCCGCTTTGCGAGTGAACGCCCGAATAAAGAAGAAACAATTGCCGCGATAATGGTCACAGAAATAGCATAGAAAAACTTTGAACGCACGCTGTCGCTTGGGCCGAACAGATATTCAAACGCGCCCCTTAATGTTTCGTCCCACGCAAGGGCGGCGATCAGCCCGGCTGCGGCGACAATAAGGATAACTATTTTTTCAAATATGCCGTACGGCAACCGCCGCACTTTGCGATGTTTGAGAAACTTTTCAAATTCCGATATCTCATAATTCTCCTTTGGATCCAT
>CAYTEE010000041.1:0-7213 GCA_964436785.1 uncultured Candidatus Saccharibacteria bacterium | reverse complement strand
CGCCGGTTCCTATCGCATAAGCGATGGTGAATGCGGCAACGGTCCCGGAGATCTTGAGTGCCACGATCCCTGCGATCACTATCATGGCGTTCGTGAAGAGGAATAGCCCCGCTTCCCATTCCATCTTTTCGAGCGCCCTTATGAGAGAGAAGCCGAATTCCCGAAGCGTGTCGAACGCGAGAATAAGAGCGACCCATGGGAGGAGATGCCGCACTTCGCTGATAGAGGTGAGATACGGCGCGCCGGCAATTATAATAATAATTCCTGCGGCGAGGAGCGCGAGTTTTATGAAAAATGCGGTTCCGATGAGGCGCGATTTTCTCTCGCCTTCGCCGATGCGGGATGCCTCACGGGTGAGGATAGCCCCGATTCCTAGATCGGTGAAAATAGTGAGAATCGCCGCAAGGCCGACCGCGTATGAAAATACGCCCCATTCCGCGGCGCCGAGGATGCGTGCCGCGTAAATAACGATAACCGCGCGGATGAGCCTTCCGCCGAATTGGCTCACCGTAAGCCAAATGGTATTTTTCGCGACTGTCTGGCGCGTACTTTGGTTTGTAAAAAGGAGAGACTTTGCCCGCCCACCTAACGGGATTAACTTTTTAAGCATGGAAAAGATTTTTATGGAGCGGATTTGTTTTAGGTTTTAAGTTCGATTATTTTGTTAGTTAGGTGGGGGGGTTTATTTTTTTAAGCATCTGGTTTAGAATCCTTGTACGCGAACAAAAACCGTACAGAAAGTTTTGTTTTGCAAACAAAGGGTAGCATTTTTAGCCTGAAAAACCAAGTATTTACCATGAAAAAACAATCTATCGCCGGGAAGAAGAAAGTAATTGTTGCCGTAAGCGGGGGATTCGATCCGTTCCACGTGGGACACGCCCGGCTTTTCCAAAGGGCAAAGGCGCTGGGTGATGAACTTGTCGTGATATTAAACAACGACAACTGGCTTCGGAAAAAGAAGGGACAGGCGTTCATGCCCGAACAGGAACGAAAGGAAATCATCGAGGCGCTTGCGGCGGTTGATAAGGTAGTTCTTACCGGCCATCTAAAGGATCCTTCCGATATGAGCGTGTGCGCGGAACTCAAAAAAATTCGCCCGGATATTTTTGCGAACGGTGGCGATAGAAAGCTTCACAACATTCCGGAAGTAGCAGTGTGCGAAGAAATCGGATGTAGGATGATTTTTAATATCGGGCACGGCGGCAAAGTCCAATCAAGTTCTTGGCTCTTGGCAAAATACGTAGAATCAAGCCGATCCGAGGAAAAGCTCCGCGAAGCGTAACAAAGTTCTCGGCTTAAATCGTCAGGACGGTTTTTCGGATCCCTTCGTCGAGTTTTACTTTCGGTGTCCAGCCGAGAACCCGTTTCGCCTTGTTGGAGTTTTGGCTGATCCTTTTTGCTTCCCACGAGCGGAAGGGAAGATATCGAGGAGAAAGTCCGGTGTTCATCACCCTCTCGATTTTATTGAAAATCACTTGATCGGAGACTTCTTTTTTCCACCCCAGGTGGATGATCTCGTTTTTTCCCTTTCGGAGCGCGAGCGCATTTGCGTGGGCAACATCGCCTACGTATACGTAATCTCTCGTTTTACTGCCGTCACCGAAGATCCCGGGCCTTTCCCCTTGCTTCATGAGGCCGACAAAGATGGGAACGACTCCCGCTTCTCCTTCGGGATTTTGCCGAGGACCGTAAACATTCGGGTATCGGAATATTACATAGTTAAATCCAGTCCATCGGGCGTAGAATTGTATCATGCCTTCATCCGCGAGTTTCGTAAATGCGTATGGCGAAAGGGGATTTACCGGATCGGTCTCCGTTGCGGGGAGTTTTTTCGGCAACCCGAAGACGCTGCAGCTCGAGGCAAAAATAAATTTTTTGATCGGGTATTTCCCGGCGGCAAGCAGAAGATTCATTGTTCCGGTGATATTTGCGTCCACGAGTTCTTCAGGTTCCTTTACCGCTTTCCGGAGCGAAGCAAGAGCGGCTTGATGGTTCACTGCGTTAGGACGCTCGCGTTTCATGATGTCGTATACGAATGCGCGATTTTTGATGTCTCCTTTGTAAAATTTCGCATTCGGGTTCACGTTTTTCCGCTTTCCCGTGGAAAGATTGTCCACCACCACCACTTTGTGCCCTAATCTGACGTATTCATCCGCGATATGCGAACCGATAAAGCCTGCCCCTCCGGTGATCAATATCTTCATGTTCTACGCTTGTACAAAAAATGATTTGATCGTTTTCAAAATAATGGCAACGTCGAGGATGAGCGATCGGTTTTTGAGATAGTAAATATCGTATTGGAGCTTTTCTTCGGCGTCCTCAACCGATGCGCCATATCGGTAATTGATCTGCGCCCAGCCGGTTATCCCCGGCCGTACCAAGTGGCGGATCTTATAGTGCGGAACTTTTTCTTCCAAAAGGGTTACGAACTCCGGCCGTTCGGGGCGCGGACCCACGAACGAGAGGTCACCCTTTAAAATATTAGCAAGCTGGGGGAGTTCATCAAGGTGCGCGTAGCGCAAAAATCGCCCGATCGGAGTCGATCGCGCATCGTTCGGTTGTGCCCACTGCGCCCCTCCGCGTTCCGCATCGGCTTTCATGGTCCTGAACTTGAAAAGGGTAAAGGGCTTTTCCTGCTCGCCAATTCGCGCCTGCCGGTATATCGAAGGGCCCCTCGACGTAATACGCACGAGGATCGCGATTACGATCAGGAGGGGCGAGAGAACGATAGAGAGAAAAACCGCGGAGATGACCTCCATGCCGCGTTTCAGGTCGTCGTAGAATTTTCCCTGGCCGATGTGGTTTTCGAGAAACCATGCCTCGTCCGTTTCTCGCAAGGGGATCTTTCTGAATACCAATTCGTAAAAGCTCGAGAGATCGAGGACTTGAATCCCCGAGGCAAGGAGCTCGTAGAAGGTTTTTGCGTGGGTATCGTAATGCTTCGCGTGTGTCGGGAAGACGGCAAGGTTTATGTGATGTTTCTTGACGAGCGCATCCAAGCGTTCCGGCGTTGCCTCGTCCAGGCCCCGTTTGAGCCAAAGCTTGACCTCGTATCCGACTTGCGCGTTCTTTTTGAGTTCCGCGACGATCTCCGCGGTTGTTTCGTCATCTCCCAGGATAAGCACGCTGTTCAGGCCGTCGCGGAAACTTGCGCGTACGTTGAACGTCCGCCGCCACCAGACCTCTATTACGGCGAACAGGGCGATAACGAGAAACAGGTTTGTTTTTGGCGTGATCCCGAACAGCGGAACCAAATAGAACACCGCGATGGCAAGCAGGGTGTTTATGAGGAGCGCGAGGAGGAGGGTTTTGATGAAGTCGATATTGTTCCGCAGGCGGAGGAGGTCGTAGAGTCCGGCGATGTAGAATACCAATATCCAGATCGCAAAAACGAGCGAGAACGGGAGCGCGTGGCTTTCGGTGAATTCCTGGAAGAATCGGCCCCCGTACCGAAGCGCGAGCGCGATAAGCAAGCTTGCGTAGAGCGTTGCCACGTCTCCCAGAAAAAGGACGATAATTTTTGCCGTGCTTGAGAGCTTCATCCCTCACCCTTCAAGGACTTGTCGCTTCGCGACCATGAAGCGATTTTATTTGGATTTATATTAAGTTTTTGTTTTGTGGAGAGCATGATATTTTGGAAGACTTTTCTTGCGGTCCTTGAAGGGTGAGGGATCATTTTGTTTTTTTGAGGCGCACGTCGGTAGAGGTTATTGTGAATGGCCGTTTAAAAATCGTGACCCAGAAAAAATTTAAGGCATAGCGCCCTCCGGTTTTTAATACCCCTTCTTTCCGGAGGCGGCGGCCGGAGGTGTACATGGGGAATTTGAATGTCCACTTTACGTCGCCTATCTTGCTCAAGCGCCGCGCAATGTCCGTATCCTCGCCGTAAAATTCGATCGAAGTGTCGAATCCGCCGATCTTCTCGAGCGCCCATCTGCGGCAGACGAAATTCCCGCCCTGCACCATCGCTCCCGATCCGAACGCGAGCCGGTTCATCCCGGAGAAAAAGAGCCCGATCGTATAAAAGATCTTTACGAGAATTCTTGTGAACCACGAAAGATCGTAGTAAATATACGGGCCGCTCAGGCAGACGAGCCGGGAGCATGCGGAAAATTCCCGGAATACTTTGTCTACCCATCCCGAGGGGAGCATTGTGTCCGCGTCCACGTTCGCGATGAGATCGCCGGTGCTTTTTTTAAATCCTGCCGCCCGGGCCTTGACGAGCCCTTTCTCCGGCTCGTCCACCACGATGACCCCGGGCACGCTTCTTGCGACCTCGCCGGTCCGGTCGGTTGACGCGTTATTGACCACGATAATTTCGGTCGCGTAATTTTTCCCGGCGATCTCGCGGAAGATGGATTCAAGGCACGGCTTGATGGTGCCCTCTTCGTTGTGGGCGGGGATCACGAAACTAAGCTTTACGGTGTTTTTTGGCATACTGTTCTATCACTTTCTTATAGAGCATTTCCCATTCTTCCGCAATTGACGCCGCGGAAAATTTTTCCGCGAACGCGCGCGCGCCGCGGCCGAGATCTTTTCTTTTCGCGGGGTTTTTGAAGAGAAAAATAATTTTTTCCGCAAGCGCGCTCGGGTTGTCTGGCTCGATAAGATATCCGTTCTGCGGATGGATGTATTCGGGGATTCCCCGGGCTTTTACGCCGACGACCGGGATACCGCAGGCCATTGCCTGCATCATTACCATACTTTGGGTGTCCGCGGTGCTTGTTATCGCGAATACAGAGCTTGCGTTATAGGCCTCGGCGAGCGTTTTGTGGTTGAGAAATCCCAAGAAACGAACGGCATTCCTGATCCCCAGTGAAGCCGCAAGGTTCCGGAGGCGCCCTTCGTCCGCGCCTCGCCCCGCGATAGCCAAAGCGAGAGAGGGGATCTTCTTCTTCGCGAGCGCGAGCGCCCTGATAATCACGTCGATCTTCCGTTCTTCTCCGAGCCGTCCGGCGTGGATCACGGTATATTCGGGGAATCCAAATTTTTTCCGCGGTATGTTTTTATTTGCGGACGGAGCAAAGAGCTTGGTGTCGATGGGGTTTGAGATTATGCGAGCTTCTTTTTTGAATCCAAAGAATTCCATTTCCTCTATCACCGAGCGCGACGGGGCGGTCACCGCTTCGCATTGCCCGTAATACCAGTTCACGTATCGGAGCGCCAGGTTCTCGGCCCATGCGGCTCTGACCGGGCTGTATTTCAAAAATTCCTTGAGTGCCGTGTGATTGGTGCCGACGAGTGGCTTTTTGAGAATTCGTGACGCGATGAGCGCTTCGATCCCCGCGCCGAAAAAAAGCTGAGTGTGAATAATGTCCGGCCTGAAGTCTCGGAGGGAAATGGAGCGGAGGCCGGTAGGGATAATTGCTCTCCCTTGGCCCGTGGGAGTGGGATAGGGCACCGAGAAGAGGCGCCTGAATTCAACGCATGGCCCAAGGGGTGGATTTTCCGCCGTGACTCCTCCTTTTTTGTAATCTTTTCGCGAATATGCCGGAACATAAAATCGGACGTTGTGGCCTCGGGCGGAAAGTTCCCGCGCGAGCGATGTAATAGAGTCGCTCACCCCGCTTATCTCGGGGTAGAAGTTGTCGGAAAAAATAGAGATATTCATCCCTCACCCTTCAAGGACTTGTCGCTTCGCGACCAGGAAGCAATTCTACATAGATTTATATTAAGTTTTTGTATTATTGATGAAAACATATTATTTTGAAAAACCTTTTTTGCGGTCCTTGAAGGGTGAGGGATCATCTCGTTATTGTTCCTCAAACCGCTTTGCAAGCCGCGCGGAAATTTTTTTGTATCCATAATATGCGGCGGCGGCTATGACCACGACGAATAGGAGCGCCCACTGGGCATTTTTGATGTGGTACATAATAGTTTCGAATATCTTTCCGAAGTAGAACCCGAGTACCATAAAAAGGAGAGAATTGAAAAATGTGAAGATGAGGTCAACGGTAAGGAATTTTTTCGCGGGTATCTTCATAATGCCCGCTATCACTATTCCAGGGAGAGAGAAAACGGGAGCGAGCTTAAAAAGAACCAACGATTTTACGGTGTTGCGCGAGATCAGCCTCTCGCCTTTTGAGAGGATCCCCGGGGTAAGCCCGATATACTTGCCATATTTTTCGACAACCGTTTCTCTTCCCCAGTACCCGACGCCGTAAAACATAATGTCCGGAATGATGTCTCCCAAGACGGAGAGCACGTACACAACCCCAAAATCGAAGTACCCAAGCCCAACCGCAAACGCGGCCGCGGCGGTGACCACCGGCCCTTCGACGAGCATGCCGAAGAACATGATCCCGTAGCCGTACGTCAAGAGCCACTCCACTACGGCGGAGAAATCGGCCATCCCTCACCTTTCGCGGAGCGCGGCAAATCCGCTTCTCCAGGCTAGTTTTCGACCAAAATTTATCTCCGCGAAAGGTAAGGGACTCATTACTTCATTTTACCTCGTTCGGTCCTAAAACCTCCAGTTTTTGGCTTAGAGGCGCAAAGGCTGCCGTGGAGCTGGAGTGGTATAATATAAATAGATCAAAAAGGTCGAACAATTGCCGATAAAAAGCCCATGAAAATAGTACACATTGTTGCGTTTACCCTTCTCGTAATAGGGGGACTAAACTGGCTCCTCTTTGGCGCTTTCGGTTGGGACATAAGCGCGTGGTTTGGCGGAATGGACGCCTTGGTTTCCAAGACGATTTATATACTGGTTGGCCTTTCCGCGATTTTTGAAGTTCTTACCCACAAGGGCCGCTGTAGGGAGTGCGGGATGGCGAAGGGGATGCAGAGCGGGATGGGAAATTAGTTTTATTCCCGCATGTTTGCGAACGGCCCCGCTTTACGGGGCCGTTTGTTTTTTTAGAGGTTGGCAAAAAATCTATTTTAGGGGAGTTTCTTTTTTATGGTATTATAGATGAGATGGACCCGGAAATTTCGAAGAAATTCGAGGAGCAGGACAAAAAGCTCGATGCGATCTTCCGCTCCGCGGAGAAGACGCGGAAATATTTTTTGTGGACGCTTATTATCACGCTCCTTGCGGTGTTTTTGCCTCTGATCGGCCTTGCGTTCGTGATACCGATATATTTGAAGTCGCTCAATTTTGGCGCGCTTGGATTCTGAGTTCTGTGTTTTCTTTTTGACCCCGCTAGAGACCCGCTTTCCGACTAAAGTCGGAGTGGCTACGGCCACCTTGCCCCGTTAGAAGTCTAATCCG
>CAYTEE010000040.1:516-7265 GCA_964436785.1 uncultured Candidatus Saccharibacteria bacterium | reverse complement strand
GAAACCCCGGGACAAAATCGTTTGCATTAAGCGTTAAGGGGCTATGCTATTCTTGGGATACTATTTTAGGCGAGGCGAAGAAGTGCGCGCTGTTGTGTAAGAACTGCCATTCGGAGGTTGAAAATGGGATGATAAAATTGTAGTATCTTAACTGTTGCCGGCCCTGTTGTTTATGGGACAATCGGCTCGCAAACTATTCCGGCGTAGCTCAGCGGTAGAGCGGCTCCCTGTCAATACATTCGACAAAGCTCAGTATTGATGCTGAGCGAAAGTCGAAGCATCAAAAGGCAGCCTTGTGCAGAAATGCGCAATGGAAAAACCGGGCTAATTCGGGGAAATCTCTAAGAGACAATCCCGAGCTAAATTCCGAGGCGAAGCCGAGGACTTGTCCTGAGCTTTGCCAAAGGATAAATGTGTAGAGACTATATACCCGGATCCCGTTAGGGATATGAGATAGTCCAGTCCTTTCGGCGACGAGAGGGGAACTGTAAGGAGAAGGTCCCTGGTTCGAATCCAGGCGCCGGAGCTCGCAAAGCCAGAACGCCCCCTGTGGGCGTTTTTGGTTTGCGATTTTTCAGAGGCGCAAGGATTCGAACACGAAAGGGGGTCGGGGAAAAGTTTTAAGGTTTCCCCGTATCGGAAAAAGCCCCTCCGCTCGCGAGCTGAGGGGCGAGTTAAAAACCGAGGGTTGTTAAAACGCAGCTATCCGCCAGTTGGCGGATAGCGAGTAGTGAGATCCCAGGCGCCGGAGCCAGAAACAAAAAATAGCGGCCTTATGCCGCTATTTTTTGTATTCGCGTTAAAATAGAGCCATTTCCTACCTTCCAATATCCCTCAGTCGCTATTTAATCGTAACCATGGTAGGATGCATATAATGAATCCCGTTAGAGACAGGAAATGCTCGCATTTCCGTTATCGGTATGGGATAAGCCAGAATTCTTAATCAGGATTATACAGCCAATTATGGAAAAATCTCCTAACAAAAAAGTCTCTAACGGGATGAAGCCCGAAAAAGTAAAAAGCGACCTCGACGCAAAATTCCAGAAAGTCCTCGAAACGCCGGCAAGCTTCGCTTTTTTCGTTGCAATTCACGATTTTATCAAGCACATCGAAGCGCATCCGGCTCTTACGGCAAGTCTTTCGAGCCGCATAAAATCCAACCGAGAGCTGAACATCCCGAACAAATACGACTATCTCAAACAAATTTATCAGGGGCTCGAAGACGCGGACAGTACATCCAATGCCGACCTGGGACACACACGGTATGCGGTTATTATAGAGCTCAAGCGGATACGGGATAACGACGTTTCGGAAAGCAATTCGTTTTGGAAAAGGCGGGAATTGTCCCGGAGATTGACGGGAGAGATATACAGGAAATTAAGCCAAACTACCGTGGTATAAACCCCCACACCTATGCGAGAGTGCGAAGCAAGTGCATTCCGCGTTGGGTGGTAGGGCTTAATATTTACTGAAACTAAGAATTATCCAATAATACTTCGGCTTCGGAGGAATGCTTCTCTCGCATAGGTGTGGGGGTAAACAAAAACACCCCCGCTTGAAGCGGGGGTGTTTTTTCTAGAAGGTCGGCCCCGTTAGAGCCAGGCCGCCCCAAGGTGGCCGTAGCCACTCCGACTTTAGTCGGAGGGCGGGTCTCTAACGGGGTCGGCGATTAGTCGCGCGACACGTTCGTAGCCGCCGGACCCTTTTCCCCGTTCGTGACTTCAAAGGTGACGGCATCGCCAACCTTCAATTCATCAAACGTTACTCCCTTTAATTCATTGGAGTGAAAGAAGAGATCCTTCGTTTCGCCTTCACGGGCAATGAATCCAAATCCTTTCCCCGTGAGCGTTTTGATAGTTCCTTTCATACAATTTCGTTTTTTCTATAGAAACTCGACTATGCCTCTAATATTGTCAATAATACCAAATGGGTATGTTTTGTCAACCCCCACACCTAATCGCGATAATGTTTCTTCGAAGCCGCTTACTGAATACCAAATATCGAGATTATTCTATGGCATAGCGTAATGTCTGGAAATAAGTTTTTTGGCGCTTCGCAATCGCGATTAGGTGTGGGGGTCAAGTCCCGTTAGAAGCTTGCCCCAGCGAAGTGGACGCTGGGAAATCCTCTCCTTTGGTGCTATTGTGTGGGAAGCAAAAAGAGTTAAGCCATGACGGCTTGACGTTCAGCACTCTTGACAAGGAGAGCGTTCTTTATGAGGAACTTCAGAGAACTACTCAAGGCGCAGTGGGAAAAGGGCAATTTCGTCTGCGTGGGGCTCGACAGCGAATACGAGAAGATCCCGGATGTGGTCCGCCACAACGACATCACGACCGCCATCACCCACTTCAACCGAGACATCGTGGAAGCCACCAAGGATATCGTCTGCGCGTACAAAGCGAACTTCGCTTTCTATGCGGCACACGTCACACAGGGATTGAGCGCGCTCAAGGATACAATGGACTGGATCCGCGATCTTGCCCCTAACGTTCCCATGATCCTGGATATCAAGGTGGATATCGAGAACACGAACAACGGGTACGCGAAGATGGCGTTCGACTCCCTTGAGGTAGACGCGATTACCGTAAATCCATACCTCGGGGGTAAAGCGCTCCACCCTTTTTTCAACAGAAAGGGCAAGGGCGTGATCGTGCTCTGCAAGACGTCGAATTCGGGGGCTGGGGAATTCCAGGATCTTCCGACCACGATGGATGATCCCGGCAGAGTCGGAGCCGAGCATGCCTACCTCGGGCAGAAGATTCCCCTCTACCAGTACGTGGCCTATCACGCCCGGGGAGAGTGGAACGCGAACGGCAATTGCGGCGTGGTCATGGGCGCAACATGCCCTCCTAAAGAACTCAAGCGGGTTCGGGAAATTGTGGGCGACATACCGATTCTCTTTACGGGAGTCGGTTTCCAGCAGAAAGACATTCCGCTCGAGGAGCAAGTGAAGCGGGTTGTGGAAAACGGCAAAAATTCTCTCGGACAGGGAATGATTGTCAATTCCTCGCGCGGCATCATCTTCGCCTCAAAAGGCGCGGACTTCGCGGAAGCGGCGCGGCGCGAGACGATCAAGCTCCGCGACCTCATCAACCAGTACCGATAGGAGAAACTCCAAATGGACGTGCCGTCCGGAAGGAAGTTCTCTGCCTTGGATATTGAGATCGTCCGCTTGATAGGAAAGTACAGATTCGTCAGGCGGGAAGAAGAACCGATTCGTCTCGTCTCGGGAATCACGTCGCACGTGTACGTGTCCGGAAGAGAAAGCTTGACCGACCATCCCGACTTCGAGTGGCTTGTCGGCAGAAAGATCGCGGAGACCATCTGGAAATCTTTCTCCTATGACACTCTTCCGAAGTGTCTCATCGGGATCCCTGTGGCAGGTGCCGCGCTTGCTCAGGCGGCGGCCATGTACACACACGACGTGCCGCTTATGTCCTTCCGATCCATCTGTCACCGAACCATGCGGCAGATAAAGAAGGAGCATGGCACTCACCACACCTGGGTAGATGGCGCACCGGATCCCATGCACTACAGCTACGGCGCGATCGACAACACCGCAACGAACGGCGGATCGAAGGTCAAAGCCAGAACAAGGCTCTTGGAAGACGGCTATCCCGTGAACGACATGTTCTGGATGATCTTCGTAGATCGCGGGCAGGGCGCCGTACCCCGCCTCGCCACGCTCGGGTTCACCAACCTCATCGTGGTTTACATCCTTCTTGACATCGTGTATGCCTTCGGCGAGCTCGGCCTTTGGCCAAAAGAGCACGTCAAGGCGGTGAAGGAAGAGATGGCGGTCTTTCAGTTCCCCTAGAACGCGCCCGAGGCGCATCGGGGGCGACATCGCCCCATGATGTCTAGCCCCGCTTCTTAGCCCTTCCTCATACATGCTTCAGGCGACGGATTTCTCCGCCGCCTTTTTTTAACAATCCCGCGCTGTGTGGTATAATAACCCGATGGAACACTACATCTGCACCGGCGGATGCAACGCCGTTTCCGAAACGCCGGGCACCTGCCAAGACGAGGATTGCTCCAAGCGCGGGGAGCCGCTTGACCTCTGCGAATGTGAAGATGGGGAGCACGAAGGAAGACAAAGGCAAGTGGAAGAAGAGGGGGAAGGTGAAGAAAAAATGAAGGAGTAAGAAAAAAGAGCGGAAACGCTCTTTTTTTGTCCCCCTCCTCCGTGCTACAATAGAGCCCATGACAAATGACTCATTCGGTCCGGAAATCGTGGTGCGCGCGTACGACCCGAAACTCGGGATGCGCGGATACCTTGTGATAGACAACACCGCGCTTGGCCCCGGGAAAGGCGGCATCCGCATGACGCCGCATGTGACCGAGGAAGAAGTGTTCCGCCTTGCGCGCACGATGACTTGGAAAAACTCGCTCGCGGGAATACCCTTCGGTGGAGCGAAGGGCGGAATAGTCTGGCCCTCCTCCGCCCCATCCTCCGTAGACTTACTTCGGAGGGGAACTCAAGCTATGGAGGGTAAAAACGGCGGCACTCCGGAGAAGAAAAAAGCGTTCATGCAAAGTTTTGCCCGCACGATCGGGGGGCTCACGCCGAAAAAATATATCGCGGGGCCCGACGTTGCGACCGGCGAAGAAGAAATGCGACAGTTCGTGGAAGCGACGGGAAACCCGCGCTCCGCAACCGGAAAACCGGCATCGCTTTGCGCTAAAGACGGAACACACTGCGGACTTCCCCATGAACTGGGAAGTACCGGATTCGGGGTTTCCATCGCAACACGGGTTGCGCTCGAGCTCCTTGTCCGCAACATCAAGGGTACAACGGTTGCGATCCATGGTTTCGGAAATGTCGCCACGTTCGCCTTCAAATACCTCACGGAATGGGGAGTGAAAGTTGTCGCGCTCGCGGACAGCAGAATGGCGATACACGACCCGAAGGGATTGAACCGCGAACTCGTCCTTTCTCTCATTAAAGAAGGCAAGCGGCTCGAGCACTACCCGAGCGAGGCGCGCATCCCGGCGGAAGATTTCTGGAGCGTCCCCGCGGATGTTCTTATTCCCGCTTCCGTAACGGACGTGATAACCGACGCGAACAAAGCAAAGATCCACGCGAAGCTCATCGTCGAAGGCGGGAATATCGTGATGAGCGAGAAAATAGAAAACGAATTCGCGGAGAGCGGCATCGTGGTTATCCCCGACTTTGTGGCGAACGCAGGCGGAGTTATTTCCTCGTACGCGGAATATAGGGGGTATTCGCCGGAGAAAATGTTCAAGCTCGTTGAGGCAAAGATCTCGAAATCAACCATGAAGGTTTTGAAGCGGAGCCTCCGGATAAAGCGAAGCCCGCGCGAAGTTGCTATGGAGCTCGCCCGCGAACGCGTGGAAAAAGCAATGGCGCATGCGAAAAAAACGGGTTAAGATCGGAAAATTCAAGACCGTTTTTAAGGGGATTATTTATGAAGTGCGGCAGGCGCGCACTATTCTCCCCAGTGGCCGCAGGGTCATTTTTGAGCGGGCAATACGCCCTCCGGCAGCCGGAGTTCTTGCATTCGACAAAAAAGGACAGCTTCTTCTCGTGAGAGAATTCCGCCCTCGCCAAAAAAAGTACCTCTGGGGAATCCCGGGCGGGCGCATAGACAAAGGCGAAACGCCCCGGCAAGCGGCACAGCGGGAACTCCAGGAAGAAGCGGGCGTAAAAGCAAAACGCCTCGTCCTTTTCCATTCCGAAGACATGAGCCAGTCACTCGAGTGCAAACGCTACGCATATATCGCAACGGGACTTATTCCCGCCACTCCTCACGCGGACGACGGAGAAGACATTATCGTTGTGCCTACACAATTAAAAAAAGCTGTCCGGATGGTGCTTAATGGAAAGATCAGCGGCAGAGGGCTTGGTTTTTTTATTTTGAAGCTCTACGCGCTTCGGAAAAAGTTCCGCCTGAAGTGACTTTCTATCCGGGCAGAAATTTTTCCGCCCGGATCTTCTTGTGATACCGTATCGCAAACCGATGCGCCTCGTCGCGCACATGAATAAGCGTTTTTTTATCCGCCCATTTCGGCGGGAAACCCACCACGTCATTCCGTTTCCGCTCCGGCCCCTTCGCAATCCCTACGACGGGAATCTTGAGCCCCGTTTCGCTTAACACTTCTTTCGCGGCGTTTATCTGCCCGCGTCCGCCGTCTATCAAAACAAGATCGGGAAGCGCCCAGCCAAAACCGCCCCTTACGGCCGGATGCTTAAACCTGCGCCGAAGAACCTCTTTTAACATTCCCACATCGTTCGATCCGGTGATGGTCCTTATCTTGAATTTGCGGTACTCGGTTCTATCCGGCTTCCCGCCGCGAAACACCACCATCGAGCCGACGGCTGAAGTGCCGGAGATGTTCGAGATATCGTAGCCCTCGATTCGTAAATTGGGAGGAAGAGAGTAGGAAGTAGGAGGTAGAAGATCATTGGAGATCAACGCAACATCTTGGATGTGCCGGAGCGCAAAAATCTGCCGCTTGAGCTTCTCCGCCGTTTCAAACTCCAGCGCCGCGCTCGCGGCCTTCATCCCCCGCTCGAGCGACCTCAAAATCTGCGCTTTTTTGCCGCGGAAAAACAGACGGATATTCCGAATGTTTTTCTTATATTCCTTTTCGCTTATCGCGCCGATACATATTCCCGGGCAAAGCCCTATCTCATATTCAAAACACGCCCGCCTTCGCCCTATGGCTTCCGCCGTCGATAAATCTTTGGCGGACAAGTCGGCGGGCAAGCCACCAGCCGGGATTTT
>CAYTEE010000040.1:0-506 GCA_964436785.1 uncultured Candidatus Saccharibacteria bacterium | reverse complement strand
TGTTCCGAATGTTTTTGAGATAATCGGCGTGCGATATTGCACCGATACATGTCCCGGGGCAAATCCCGATCTCGTATTCAAAGCATGGCCTTTTAGGGGCTTGCCCAGCACCTTTGCTTTTGGACAAAGGTGCTGGGTGGATACTGAACGGAAAGATCTTACGGATAATGCGTAGCGCCTCGCGGATGCTTGAGGCGGAAGTGAAAGGACCGAATCTTTCCCCACCCGGCTTTTCTTTTCCGCGCACCAAGATCACCCGCGGGAATTTTTCCTTTGTGATCTCCACATACAGAAAACTCGTGTCGTCTTTCTCGCGCACGTTAAACGGCGGCTGATATTTCTTGATAAGCCCGGCTTCCAGGATCAGCGCCTCGATCGCGGTATCCGTCTTCTGATGATCGATCTTTCGAATCTCGCTCACCAACTTTTGGATGCGGGAATCATGTGCTTTCAAAAAATAGCTCGAAACCCGCCGCCTCAAATTCGCGGCTTTTCCGATATAGAGG
>CAYTEE010000039.1:0-7266 GCA_964436785.1 uncultured Candidatus Saccharibacteria bacterium | reverse complement strand
CAACTTTCGTAAAATCCGTAAAGACCAAAAACTCGCTCTTCGCCAAGAGGTCTTTACCTTTTTTTAACTCTTCTGCTTTTTGGGATTTTGTTTTCATGCCAATTTATTTTGAGCGAAGCGAAACTAATAAATTGAGCACCCCGTGAGATAGGCTTGCCGCCATCTCATGGGGTTGTTTTCCTCGCATTCGCTCGTCAAACAAAAAACGGCCTCTTCCAAAGCCGCTGACCCGATAGCCATACCTAGCCGCTATTGGCTAATCCGTCTCAGCCAGTCGGCGGATGACGGACTAATGGCTAATTTAAGGATCCTCGGCGGGTCCTATGCCCTTTTGCGGGCTGCCCGTCCCGACGCAATTATTGGTCGGGACTCCGACTGAAGCGTCGGAGCGGTCTTCGGAATTAATGTAATGATAGCGCGGTATAGAAATGATGTCAATCCCCTCGTCGAGAGATAAAAAAATGGGTCATCCCGTGTAGCAGGAGGACCCATCAATGATGTGGGGCAGGCGGTGCCGGAGGATCCTTGAGGAAAGGACCCGGAGTTATCCGCACCGCCTGCCACCGTCGTTTAGGAGAACGACGGCCTGGAATGGGCGCCTACTCTGAGGGTGCTCGACTCGGTCGAGGCAGGTAGCACCCCGTGCCCATCGGGAGCCAGGCTCCGGCCACAGGAGCCCGTCTCAACCATCCAGTTCGGTAAAATATACGTTAATTATAAAAACTTGTAAACCTCCACACCTATGTGAGAGCAACATTCCATCGAAGCCAAAGTATTATTGAATAAACCTTAGTTTGTGCGAATATTAGGCCCTATAACCGAACGCGGAATTTTCTTGCTTCGCACTCTCGCATAGGTGTGGGGGTAAACCCCGTTCCTATGAAAGAAGCACCCCGCCATCAACCACGATTTGCTCGCCGGTCATATACGAGGAAAGGTCGGACGCAAGGAAAAGAGCCGCGCGCCCTATATCGTCCGGTTCGCCCATCCGCCCCATGGGAATTTTCGCCAAAAACGCTTTAAGCAGGGCCTGCATATCAACGCCAACCGGCATTTTCGCCCCCTTTTGCATAGCGGCTGCCCCGGGAGTATTCACGCCCCCGGGCGCGATGGCATTCACCCAGATCTTATGGGGAGCAAGCTCAAGCGCAATATTTTTCGTAAAACCCCAAACACCATGCTTTGAGGCATCGTAATGAGCAAGTCCGGCGGATGAAGGATGAAGCGCGTCAACGGAAGTGATGTTAATGATCTTACCGCCTCTTTTTTGCTCTATCATTTCCTTCGCAACCGCTTGCGTGCAAAGATAAACTCCTTTCAAATTGACCGCGATAACTTTATCAAAATCGGCTTCTGCCATGTTCATCACGAGGATGTTCGGGAAAATGCCGGCGTTGTTCACCAGAATATCGATACCGCCGAAATTCCGTACGGCCTCACCCACCATACGGCGAACATCCTCCCCGCGGGAAACATCCGCCTGGACCGGCATTGCTTTCCATCCCTTCTCGCCGAGCGCCACGCCTGCTCTCTCGGCTGCATTCTTATCTATGTCCCCTATCACGACATTCGCTCCTGCCTCGGCAAGACGGCACGCGATACCAAACCCAATGCCAACCGCGCCGCCGGTTACGATGGCGGTCTTCCCCGACAAATTGATAAGTTCTCTGCTCGGAGTTATTTCCATGAATTTCCCGAGGTCTTATCTACTGGGTCTGTTTAAATTTTTTGTAAGTATCTAAAAACTTTTTTATTCCCCAAAACGCCACTGCGGTTTCAGCAATGCCAAGCACTCCTCCGTCTTGACCAGCGGCGTACATAAAGCCGGCGGTCGTCAGGGCATACACTGCCATTTCCAATTTCCTACTCAATTCCGGCCTTTCTTTCATAAGAAAATTCTCTTGATCGAGATTCTCAAGCTGCTCGGCAACTTCGTCTGCTTTTTGGTCAAGAGCTTTAGCCTGCTCAATTATTTCCGGACTTTGCTCTTCTTCCGGACTATTTAACCTCTGTTCTTGATTTTCTAGAGTCATGATTTTCTCCTTATTTTTTTCGAGGTGCTTTCTTCAAAATCTCCGAAATTTCTCCCAATTCAAAATTGAGAGCCTTAAAAAACTGGAGTTTTTCTTGTTCCGTGGCTCTCCCATCATGAATATCCTGTGCCAGTTTTAGCAACTCTTCCTCGATCATAGATATTATTTTCAGTATAATCTTTTGGGGAGTTTTGTAAACTTTGCCAAATATGACGAATCAAACAACTTCAGTTTAATAGCACCTGCCTACCCTCATACGGGGCGGGTAAATTGGCAGGCATCTCATCCTTCGACGGGCTACCGCCTACAGCAGGCTTTCTGCGGGTGGGCAGGATAAAAGTTGCTTCTATACTGTTTCGCTATTGTAGCAACTTTCGCAGTACAATATTTCGGGCCCATCGGGCGCGTAGGTTGAACGAAACATGTTCGGACATCGGCCATCCTTGTGGTGCGCATGTATTACTTCATTAACATAGAGTTTATAATCGCATCTGCATTGCTGCGGAGAGGACAGGCGGTTCGGCCCCCGCGCTGCCACCCGCCGGGCATGCCGACAGTCTGGGCACATCCTCGAGAGAGGAATATTCAGGTGTTTATAAAACTGGAATTCCGCCGCAATAATGCGGTAGTTTTTCTTGCAGTTCACGCACGCAAAAACTTCTTTATTGATGTCGGCGCTTTTAAAATCCTTGATAGAATCCGGAACATCTTTCCATTGGACCGTTTCCTTGCCGTAGGTGCCGCGCGGATGCTCTTCCCAGCCGAATCCCAGCTTCAGCGCCTGTTCCTTCGTAAGCGGAAATTGTTCCTGCGCAACCGTCTCGTTATATCCGAATGGGGCAAATGACGGCGGGAAAAATTCCCCGTATTCATTTTTCGCCTTCATCTCGGCAACGATATTCTCCCGCAACTCCTCGTATTCCTCTTTTGTATACTGCTTGTTCAAAATGCAATAGTCGCGCTTTCGCAGGCCCGCGGATCCGAGGCAATGGTTGGAATTGAAACAATTAAGCGAATATTCAAGAAAAGTGGAGCTCCACCCTTGCACACAGCAGATATGGTTGGCCACGTCGATGCCAGTATTAATGGAGTTGTAGATCATGTTTGCGTTCCGGCCGGCAGTGCTTACGTCCATGCAATCCTTTGCGTTCCTCCAAACATGCTCGCCATACGCGCAATCCTCGGCATCGTACGAATGGAAGCATTCGCGGCAATTTTTCGCGTCGCTGATGTAGTTTCCCGATGATCCCGGCGCGTTCACTATCTCCGCATATTTTCTTGGCTGGGTCGCCAAAAATTCGCCGAATTTCTTCCGCATTGATTCGACGCCTCCTGTGGTATCAAGCCGTGCCTCGGCAACGAATTTATCGTAATCCTCCTTGCCTAAGGGCCGGTTGAATACGTGATATTGCTTATTCCGAAGATTAACGCACCCGATACAGTCACTGCATCCCCTGCAATCATAGAGAAAGTAGGAATTGCGGCAGTCATGGCATCCCTTGATATAAAAGATCTCGTAGCAGTTATAGCAATCGTCGCTTTCGTACGCGAGCTCTGTTTGGTGCGAGTAGGAAAGATCAACGGAATCCCGACATTGCTGAACCCAATATGAGTGAATGCATCCCTCATTATTCGAGGATTCAACGAGCATATAGCAATTCTTGTTATCCGCGGAAATATTCACATACTTCGAATTAATGCTGCGAACATAAATAAGGGCAACTTTAGGAACTTTCGCATAAACCTCCTGAACCTGTTCCAGAAATGGCCTTGCCGGATCATACGCCTGGCCATAATCCGTCGAATCCCAGTCGTCGGCAAACCAGCATTCGTAACACCACACCGGATATGGCTTGTTCGGGCTATACATCGAAATGACTTCCCTCTTGCACTTATCGCACGCCCGCTTATAAAAAACCCGCTCATTGCGGAATGCGAGGCGCCGTTGCGCGCGGCAAAGGGAACACATCGCCGGCGGCACGACATCTATTTTTTTATAGAACTCAAAATCATCCGGCTCTATGGTGAACTTGGACTTACAGTTCTGACAGATTTTTGTTTCTAAGGTCATGGTGTTTTACAGCCCCGACGCCTACTGGGTCGGGGCTCCGATCTCCAACTCCTTAATCGGAGCGAGCGGAGCGTCGGAGTTCCGGCAAACCCTGGTTTCAGAATCCATGCTGCCATTCTACCACTTCAGGTTTGAAGCGAAAACGTCACGCCGATGCTGCGTGATTTGAGAAAAGTCCTACTAGCGAGCTTTGCCACGCCGTAGCTCGACGAATCTCGCCTATGCCAAGGCTTCGGCGAGGCGAAGGCGGGGGGTCGTGGACCTGCCTGCCGGCAGGCAGGCGACGCTAGAACCTGTTGGCAGACGACTACTGTTTGGTTCTTTATACCCAGCTTATCGTTGAGCTCCGCGAAAATCAATTAAATCTCAACTTTTTCCCCTTTGCCCAGAAAGGTGCATTTTCCATCTTCAACGAGTAGCCCTTGTCCGTCTCTTAAGAACTTAACTGGATATTTAACGGCGCTAATCTTTGTCTTGTACTCAATTTCTTTATCATCCGTATAGTGACATTTTATTAGGAATGGCACTAGGTTAAGAGCGCTCAATTCCTCGTCTGGTGTTCCTTCTGGGATATGAGAGCTTAATTCAATAGTCGGACCAGCAATTGATGAGCCAGCACTAGTGCCGACATAGATAATGCCCTTATTTAGTAAATCTCTTAAGATTTCATCAAAACCCGATTTCTTTATTGCTTGTAATAGATAGTAAGTATTTCCACCCTCCATATGTACAATGTTTTTATCGCCAAAGAATCGTCTTAACTCTGCTTCACTTCTATTTTCTACATCAATTTCTTCAAAAGAATAACCATTATCCTCCATCATTTTCTGATGGAGTTTTATGTATTCGTCACTAGAAGCACCCTTTGAAGCGGTTGTAATGTATCCGATGCGGATTTTATTTCTTGGAATACCCAAAAGTTTATATCCTTCTTCTATCAAAAACTTTCCATTGGATGCTAGGAGGATTTTCATAAAATGAGTTTATACTATTTTACCCTACCACACTACTAGTTATTGTTTGTCTCAAGAAGTTCTACCGTCCTACTCCCCCTACCAAAATAACCCCTAATTTTATTAAGTAATTTATGCTGCGGGGGGTAGTGGACCTGCCTGCCGGCAGGCAGGCGACGTTAGAACCTGTTTTGAGACAACAACTACCTGGTTTTCTATACCCAACTTATCGTTTGGCAAAGTTCAAAACAATTAAATTGCCTATTCAAAATACTTTTTTAATACCTCAAAATAATCGCTTCCATCATCGACTTCCTTGTAATCATCCTTGTCTACCCATTTAAATTTATCGTGTTCATCGCTTAACGCAAGTTCACCAGAAACATATTTGCATTTGAATGCCACAAGATAAACTACCTTTGGATAGTTTCTATGCCCTTTAGGAAATTCGTGATACCAAACATCAAAAGGATTAAAAACTTCGATTTCAAGACCTGTTTCCTCTCTAACTTCCCTCTGCAGCGCAAGAATTAAACTGGAGGCATCACCATCTTTTGCTTCACCCTCTTGTATTTTGCCACCAGGAAAATCAAGTCCCTCTTTTGAGTCAAATAGAATAAGAACCTTGCCATCCTTCTCCACAAATCCTTTTTGTCCTACACAAAACAATCCGTCCTCGTTCATGCTTACAAATATAGCAATTTTTACCCCACCCCGCTACTCACTATTGTTTTACCAAGGAAGTTCTATCGTCCTATTCCCCTACACCAAAACAGTCACGTAAAATAAAGCTGAAAAATGCGGCGGGGGCACTAATTGCTTCGCAATCAAGGGAATCTCACGCGCTCGCTCCGTTCGCTTTTCAAAACCCTCGGTTTTGAATGATTTCCTACACGGGGAACTGAGCAGTTCCCCGACCCTCTCCACTGTTCGATTCCTAGTGCCAACAAATGCTTTTGCCCCGCCATTAAGGCGGGGCAAAAGACATCAGCGGGGGCACTAGGAATCGAACCCAGGTTAGCGGTTTTGGAGACCGCTGTCCTACCACTGAACGATGCCCCCTGTACGTGGTTTTGTCCCGATTTTTCAAAATCATAGCATGATTTTTAGGAAAATCGAGGATCCACGATTTCGTAAACGAAATCGGGAGAGACCGCAGGTATACCACCTACCTAAGCTCCCATCTCATTTAAAGAAGCGGTTTTGGATCCGCCAGTTGGCGGACTACCAGTGCCTGTCCGCCTCCGGCGGAAACGATGCCTCCATCCCCCCTATTTGCCATCAGCTATTAGCTATCCCACCTACTTACCACCCCCGGTTAACTTCAACTCTTTGTGGGGAGTGCTCTTCCTGTCCCACGGGCAGAATTTTTTTAACTCGATCTTGCGCTCAACTTTTTTCTTGTTTTTGCGCGTATAATAATTCACCCTTTTGCAGACCGTGCACCGCAAACGAATAAGATTTTCCGAACGCTTTGCTTTCGCCATGAAGGAGAGTGTACCTTAAGTTGCTAATTTTGTGAAGCTCCACGTCCATAGCCCTCATAAAACTGGACCTGCGGAGCGGAACCCCGCACCGACCCGCTTTGCGGGTCTGGTGCGCGGGTACAGATATTACGCCCTGCCGAGCGAAAACAGCTTAAGAAGCGCCTGCCCTTCCAATTGCCGATTTAGGACAACCCAGCGATAGAACACAGGGCTGATCACCAAAGAAAATACAAGCGTGCCGCCAAGATGCCACAGCGTGAATGGAATCTGCCCCACGAGCGCCTCCACGAACGGCTGACCGTAGAGAATCGGCCCCATCGCGACTCCGGTTATCGCATCGTAGACAATCGTACCGATCATACCGTATGCGGCGAAATTTAAGGCACTCGGCGCGCGGTTTTTGAGGAAAGGATAGGCTCCCGCCGCAACCAGCCCATAGGTAACCGCAGTGATCCACGTCCACATTCCGACCTTCCCAACCGCTACATCAAAAAGCGCGATACTTAAAAAACCAAAACAAAAGGCGCTCAGGTATTTGTATTGTTTCGCAAACGGCATCGCGACAGCGAGCACCGGCTCCACGTTCGGCAAACGGAATGGAATAAGCCGGAACGCAAATACCGCGACCCACCCGATCACGAACTTAAACCAATTTTTTTTCATGTGGGGATATTATACCTTATAACTCCTCTTGTGCGAAACTTTTTGAGCCGTTGGCCGGA
>CAYTEE010000038.1:3909-7283 GCA_964436785.1 uncultured Candidatus Saccharibacteria bacterium | reverse complement strand
GCGACCAGGCGATCTTAGAAACATTTTTTTCCACTGGCCTCCGGCTCGCGGAACTGTGCGCCATGAACCGCTACCTCGACATCGACCGCGGAGAAGTTTCCGTGCGCGGTAAGGGCGAAAAACTCCGAATCGTCTTTCTCTCCGACGGCGCAAAGCGGGCGCTTAAGACATATCTCGCGAAACGCACCGATACCGAAGAGGCGCTCTTCGTGAGCGTCGCGAAGAATAGCGAGAAGGCGCTCGGGCGCGTGACGCCACGCTCCGTTGAACGCCTGGTCGCGCACCGCGCAGTCGCGGCCGGCATTTCAAAACGCATCCACCCGCATCAGATCCGGCATTCATTCGCGACCGATCTCTTAATAAACGGCGCGGACATCCGCTCGGTTCAGGAACTTTTGGGCCACTCAAGTATCACAACCACGCAAATGTACACTCACCTCACGAACAAGGAGCTCAAAGAGGTCCATCAGTCGTTCCACGGAAGGAGAAGAGGTAGAAAGTAGCGAGTAGTGAGTAGGGGACAGGGGGGTAGAGAGTGGGATTTAGGACCAAGAAGCAACAGGAAATATTCAAACCTGCGAAGCTTTTCTTCTATGTCAATCATAATTTTGTGGTGCTCCCGGGAGGATTTGAACCTCCAACCCTTTAGGGGACATGGTCCTAAGCCATGCGCGTATGCCGTTCCGCCACGGGAGCTTAACTAAAGTTTTCTTTAATATACTCCTTACCCACCCCCGACTTCAAATATTTTTCGCGTTTCCTGGCGTCAATTCGATCAGAAAATTGTTCAAGTAAAATTCTTTCAAATGGACGATAGGGTGCTGTAGTTTTCTCTTTTCCGTTCTGATGTTCATCTAGCCGCCGTTCCGGATTATTGGTTAATCCAACATATAAATACTTTCTTGATAAACTTTTTAGAACATATACAAAAAACATTGAAATATTGAGCCAGTGCGCCTGCCTGCCCTCCTACGGCGGGTAAACCGGCAGGCAGGTCTGCCATTTCGCCACCCCAGCAAAATCCTTGACTTCTACTATATTATATAGTAGAATATCCGGAACCTCAATAGTGGGGCGATTCCGGCCCTTTGACAACAACATAGTATCAAGGATTCTCTAGAAACGAAATATTTCTGCGCACAAGCGCGAGGGGAGAGGAACTATGCAAGTCAAGATAGAAGCGACCGAGCCCATCAGGACGAAAGGTCCTTGGCGAACAGTTGTGGTCGCCACGGTGGAAGGAAACGGGAAAAACGTTCCCGTCCAATTCTGCCTGGGAAGCCGTAGCTACGGCACAATGGTCAACACGAACTGGGAGGGGCTCGCGGTGAAGGAAGTGTTCCTGGTCGAAGGTCAGAACACCATCTCCGCGAGTATCCCCGACGGCACTTCGCAAACAATCGTGGTGACCGCAGGGCCACCGCAAGTCCCGAAGCCCACCGAAACCGAAGATGGCAAGGAGCGGAAAGCTCCCGAGGCGGAGCCAAAGAAGAAGGATTCGCCGCAGTACACCGTGGCACTCGAGCAGTCGGAACCGAACAAGATCTCCGACGGCCTCTGGGGCGTCACCGTCACAGCCGTCGTGAAGCTAGGGAAGAATCCGATCTCCGGAGTGAGATTGAGATTCGAACCTCCGGCCACGGCGGCGGACGCGGACCAGTGGGACGAGACGGACGCCGGCGGCATAGCGAGGAAGACGTACGAGCTTCCGGCTGGTATTCACACCATCACGGCCCGCCTCAAGGAAACGGGAGCAAGCAAGCCGGCAGTCGTGAGGATCAGGGAGGAGAGAGCCAAGAAGACGGCGGCAGATCTTTACTGGGACACCCGAGGAAAGGGCTCCCAGCAGCACATCGACTTCCGGGCTCTCACCGCAGAGAAGATCCCCGTTTCGGGGATCCCGATCTGCATCACTGACCCGACGATATCCGACTGGAAGGAAGAAAAGAAAACCGACCAGTACGGCGCCGCGTCGTTTCTGGTTACTGTTACCAAAGCGGTAACAGTCCTTTGCGCTACTGCACCCGGATGTGAAAACTACACCATCCGACTCTACAACCCGTAATCTACAAGAGGAGAAGAACATGTTTGGAATGATTGGGCGGCTCCTGCAATGGATCAGCAAGGAATCCCTGTTCGGCGTCGTCGGGGCATCCGTAGTCGAGGGTGGAAAGTCCATCTTCGGAGAGGCCAAGCGGGTCTTCATGGAGGACATGACAAAACAGGCCCCGCCAGAAGACCTTGCGCATCTCGCTGAAAAGATAACGAATCTCAGCGATGACACGGCGCGCACGAATCTGACTACGCGTCTCAACAAGCGGATTGCCTGCATTCCTCCGTTCACATACGGGGATGCCGACAAGATGAAGATGGCTCTTCTCTCGCTCCTCCAGGGAATCAAGAACCCTTCCAAGGAAGAGGAGATCTTGAAAACTCTCGGGAGAGCGAATGAGAGCGATTTCGATGCCGTCGTCCAGATGATTTATACCGACCCGAAGTTCGTCGCTTTTGTCCGGAAGTCGTGGGCGTTGCTCAAGGAGAGCTCCTTTGTTTTCTGGAAACAGGCGAACGCCGTGGCGGGAAACTCTAGGAGGGTGCTCAAGGTTCTCGGCGTGCTCGACCCCGCGTGTCACCAGAAAAAGCTGGACGACTTCAGGACTGGGCGTGTTCGCCGCCACCGATGGAACAACCTGTTCATCTTTCCGTGGTAAAGATAACCGCATCAACAAGGAGAAACAGCGATGAACATCATCAGGTTTCTGCTCGACATCTGGAGCGAATGCAAAGTTGGCTTCGGATGGTTCACCGCGGGAAGTGCGGAATTCGCCGCAGTTCTCGCGTTCACGAGAAGACTGGAAGGAGAGGAGGACGGAGAACGAGGAGATCTCGCTCTCTACTGGCGGAGTCTCCGCCGGTGTTTGCTCTGGAATCTCGCTTTCTGGCCCGTCCTCCTCTTCGCGATACGTATTACGGTCGGGATGGGGTGGCTCTTGGGCTGGCTGGGAATTCCGTGGATCGGGAGCTGCTTCCTTCTCCTCCTCGTGCTCGCTCCCCTCGGGATCGTGTACGCGGTGGCGAAGGGCGCGGCAACCGAGGAAGCCGTCGCCGATGAGTGGAAGCGCTTCACGAGATTTGTGAAGCAGGTATTACTCGTTGAGCTCTTCGCCGCAGTAGTACTTTCCATCACGCCCATCGAGAATAACCGATGGGACGTCGGGAGATTCTTTCTCCTGATAGGGATCCTCGTTCTTCTCACTATGATGCACGAGGAAGGGAAGAAGAGGACAGGGTTCCAGAAGCTCGCGCAGACAGTGGCGCTCACTTGCATGGTCATCGTCTACGCGTCGTTCTGGATGCCAACCGTGATACCGGCG
>CAYTEE010000038.1:1136-3899 GCA_964436785.1 uncultured Candidatus Saccharibacteria bacterium | reverse complement strand
CGAAAAGTACTGGGATGTGGAGGCCAGCACTGGCTCCACCATCAAGAACAGCACCATCGCTGGAGAAGAGAGGCCCGCTTTCTGTGCGGACTGGGACCAACCGATCGACTTGAAGCCCGAAGCCGGACTTGTTGAAATCAAGATAGATCCAGAATGCTTTGGGCCGATCATCACGCCGCCCCCCGGGTGGCAAGGGTGGAGATTCAACTGGCAGAACCCGCCCACCGAGGATATATGGATCTGGCCAGTGAGGAAAATGCCAGTCAAGGTCTCCGCAAGCACGAGGGACTTCGAGATCAAGCGGCCGTTCCGCGCGAAGGGAGGTGGAAAGAAATTGAGCATCACCCTCTACCGCGTCGGAGAAGAGCCTCCAGAGCGAAGAGTGGTTGGACCCAACGACTACGGTCAGCCGTACCGGGATCCATGCAGCTTAGCCGCGATGATCAGCCTGAACGAGAGCGGTGCGGAATTATTCAATGCGGACTTCAGGGAGCCTGATTGTTACAAGCTTTTCTCGAAGAACGCCCTCCACTACACCTTCCGCATAGTGGCTGAAACCGCAGGACTCGAGGTCACGACTCCGAAGGACAACGGCTTCTTCTGGAATCTCGTTCCCGGAGAAGAAGAGCTCATCAAGGGAGCAGAGATGACGATCCGGGGTACGGGAATGGCGGCTATCTCCGCGGCTCCTGACCCCAATCAGGACCCCAACCAGTAAGAGAATCCTTCTCCGGTAGTTACGACAACACGGCCCGTCGTAATGCCGGGTAAGTACATGTAACAGGGCCACATACAAAAGCCCCCGGAGAGGAAGTTTCTCTCCGAGGGCTTTTTACTTGGAAACAGTAAAGGCTATAAGCAAACCTGAGCGCTTGAATCTCCGCCGCCGCTCACAAAACCGAAAATGATATTCGGAAGCGCGCGCGCAAGAAGCGCTACTACTATCGCAACAACCGCGTAGATCAGCGAATAATTCGCTTTCTTGATTTTTTCCGGTTCTCCACCGGCGGTGAGATACCGAAACGCCGCAAAAATAACGAACACGACCGCCAAAATAATGAGGAGCCAGAAAAGCCAGCCAAAAACTTTGCAGAGAAGGCTATTCTGAGTCGTACCGATAATATCTCCTACGCTTCCTATGCCGGTCCCCGGAATTGGCAAGGGGGAATTCTGCGCGCGAATGACCGACGGCAGAAGAGACACAAGCGTCGTCGCAACCGGAGTTGCAAGTTCCTTCAAGTGTATTTTCATTGTTATTTTCTAATTCCCATCTCGACCTTTCCCGGTAGTAGTCCGTCGGCTGACGGATCACTACCCTTTCAATATATCAATTATAGCAAAAGTGATAGATGGTAGAAAGTAGGTAGTAGATTTCATGACACCTGACACCTGACACCTGACACATCCTAGCTCGTCGGGCAACCAGTGATCGGCGTCCCGCTCAAGCGGAAAATGCTCCCCACGATAAGCGGGAATGAGTTCGCGAGGATCGCCACCACGATAGCGATCGCCGCGTAGGTCAGGGACTTGGTCGCCGTTTTCACTTTTTCGGAATCCCCGCCCGAGGTGAGGTACAAGAATGCCGACCAGATCACCATAATGACCGCGACGATCATAAATGCCCAGAACATCACGGTTACGATCGGGCAGAGCACTTTGCTTTTGATGTCGTCCACGCCACGCACATCGATCTGCTGAGCAAGCGCATACGGTGCGATAGCCGATAGAAGTGCTAGTATTACGGGAACGGTTTTTTTTATTGTGTTCATGTTCTCTATGGTTTGAATATATCCTGTAAAATGTTCGCGACCGAATTCGCAAGGAGGACCACCACGAACCCCACCGCGGCATAGAGAATGGTCTTCCGGCCTGTTTTGAGCCGATCCTCGCTCCCGCCCGCGGTCAAGACATAGAACCCACCCCACAAAACCATGATTGCGACAATGGGAATAGAGATTGTGATAAGCGCGCTCGTAACTTTCGTCATCACGCATTGAAAGTCGCCGCACCCGATCGGATTGTCGAGGGTGATATTCGTTCCCGAACCGTCGTTGCTCCCCACGCCGCTGGCCGCGAGCGCGCGCGGGAAGAAGTCGATAAGCGCAAGCGTTTTTAATAGCCAGAATGCCATTTCTGATATCTTACCATAAACCTCCGAGAAAAATCATGCCATCAGAATTCAACATGCCAATGGTCCACTTCGTAATAGTAACGATTGCCATCAGTTCCGGGATAGTACTGGTACGGGGTGGGATTAGAAGTGCCTATTTTCCCCCCTATGTACGCATTTAGGTTTGGCGATGGACGTATGTCAAGTATCGCCTGACCCATACCATGCGTCTCATGGCCTCTTTCAGTGCCCGCTGTCACCACCACCGAACATGGGGCGGACGGACTCCCGCAATTATTCTTTATATCAATCACTCCATTGACTGCTTGTTGCGGAATGCCAGTAAGACTCGTACAATCAGTAAGCTGTTCGGTCTCGCAATTTTCTTTATTCACGCGAACGTTCGCTTCTTCGAGTAAGTTGCGCGCAGTAGCGTCGTCAAGCGTTCCGGCAGGAGGAGTGGCGCCAACCCATCCGGTTCCCCCGGAAGGCGCTCGCGCTCCTGTCGGTGGCTCTCCGGGAACACGCCGAGTAGGAAAGCCGCCGACAGGAGGACGAATAAACTCTTCCTGTGTGCACGAAATATCCGCCCAATTAATCGGCTGATTATCGAAGGTGATACCCATAAGAACAAAGAAGGTGTTTACGATCAT
>CAYTEE010000038.1:0-1126 GCA_964436785.1 uncultured Candidatus Saccharibacteria bacterium | reverse complement strand
ACGGACTATGGCAGGACGGAGGATGTGTTCATCCAGCTTGACCTTGCGCCGGACCCCGCGTTCCGCGTTTTCGCCGCCGCCCTTCACGTAATCTTCTTCCTCCATGCCGATCAACGCCGCCGTAATGACCTTCTTTCCCTCCTTCATCCGCTCCTCGGCTCCCCCGGCAGTAAGCACAAGGATCCCGCCCCACGCGATAAGAATGGGCGCGATCGCGAAAACCACAATGCTCATGCCCAACCAAATCACGTTCTGCCCCAACTGCACCATCTGACAGATGCTCTTGCAATCCGCCCCCGTACAAGGGAGAAGCGGCGGGTTCGTTCCCCAGTAGGGAAGCGGGAGCGCGAACCCGACAAGCGGAACGGCAACCGCGAATATCGCGCTGAGAATAATAATCTTCTTCATATTAATTTTTCTTCGCGAGAAGCTGTTCCAACTGGTCGCCGAGCTCGTTAAACGCCGCTTGCGGCGCCACCTGCCCCGTGAGCGCTCGCGCGATCGCGCCCGAAAAAATATCCTGAACCGATTCGGAGTTGGGCTGTTTCCACGAACGCGCGGTCAGTGCCTGCTTCGCGAATATTCCAAGCTCCGGGTCGTTCGCAACGGCGCCGATCAGCGCGCGAAGCGCCGGCGGGCGGCGGAACTCCTTCATGTATGCCTGAGCAACCTGTTTGTTCGCGGCGGTGTTTATGATGAATTTCCACGCCTCATTCGAAAACTTTGATTGTTTCGAAACCCCAAATCCCCAGTAGTCCGCATAATTTACCGCCGCGTCCGACGCGATCTGCGGCATCGGCGCTACGCCTACGCGAAGGAACGGCGCTTTCTCCTGAATTGCCGAAATTCTATCGCGATAATCGAATATCATCGCCGTTTTCCCTGAAGCGAACGAATCAATATAATTCCCGAAGTTATCGCTCCAGGTATAAAGCGGAGAGGCCGGATTCGCGAACTGAAGATAATAACTGAACGCCTTAAATCCGGCACCGTCGCCATCTTTCTGCTCAAATTTTACGCCGCGCGTCCCGACGATGGGGACTCCCCGCTCGAGCATAAGGAGGGCCACGATATCGGAGGCGGTCGCGATGGACCGCTTTGAGCCGCCGATCGCCGCCGCGGCTTT
>CAYTEE010000037.1:0-7314 GCA_964436785.1 uncultured Candidatus Saccharibacteria bacterium | reverse complement strand
GCATTCAAAAAGATCGGGTAGCCATATCCATCGCGCAGGCTCCGCACAAGCGCCACGGCTTCGCGCGTACCCAAAAACTCCCGCTCGCCCTCGGAGACGCCGATCAGGATCGGGAGATTCAATTCTTTCGCGGACTCAAAAATAGCGCGGAGCGCCACCGTGTCCGAAATGTTAAAATGCCCTATCGCCCGCTTCTCTCCCTCGGCTTTTTGGATTATCTCCCGCAGTGATATCACGACATCATTCTACCACAACAACCTACCGTGTCGCGCCATAATATGCCTGTATTTCTAAATCGGAAAGGGCACGGTTGTACACCTTTACTTCGTCGATAGTTCCCTTGAAACGATCAGATCCTTGTTTCCCTATAAAAAAATTGCCATTCGTGCTCCTCAAGATACCGTTATGAGCGCCGGTAGAGACCACGGCTCCGTTCAAGTAAAGCTTCACTAAAGAATTGGCTTTATCCGCGACCATCGCGATGTGCGACCATTCTCCTGGTGGTATTGAAGTACTTCCAATCATATCAACATAAATAATTGGGGTAGAATCATTATCTTGATATATCCGCCCCCACGGCTTTCCAGTTGAATCAACGCCTAGAGCCCCCCACCCGATTAAGCTTAATTTTTTACTCACAATTCCAGGATTAGTCCCTGTTCCATATCCAGAAACATCAGGCTTTACCCATGCCATTACCGTAATACTCGTAGTAGCATTAATTTCATAATAATTACTTGCTGTTACTTGGCTTAAGGTATCTGGATCGAAGACTAATCCACCTCCTATTTTTCCTTCTGTTGTCCACGCTAGACTACCAATATTACCGGTACCACCAGAAGTTTTGACAGAAGAATTAGCCGCTGACACTCCAGTCCCTTCATCAAACTTCCAATACCCGACAAGCCAGGATGCCGTATCCCATAATTTTATATCCGTTCCAACCTCAATACGGGACGGGTCGCTCCCTCCGTCGTTGCGCGCGGTATCCTGAAGGCGCTTCTGGGATTCAAGAGAAGCGGAGAGAGTATAGCTCCCGCCGGTGACATACGCGTAATACATTCCGGATGATACGGTATTGACAGGATCAATGGGCAAAGCCGATACCGGAGACCCGGAAGAA
The DNA here is from genome assembly GCA_964436785.1 of uncultured Candidatus Saccharibacteria bacterium. GTDB lineage: Bacteria > Patescibacteriota > Minisyncoccia > UBA6257 > 2-01-FULL-56-20 > CAYTEE01. Next base: position 6,191 of record CAYTEE010000037.1, on the reverse strand, counting down.
AGCGACGCAAAATTAACAGGGAGCCAGCCGCTACCGTCCGTATGCGCGAGATTAGCGGAACTCACGCAATGATACTTCCATCCTGAAGGCGGAGGAGGCATCTCGCTAATTCCAGAACAATCATCAAAAGGGTCAGTTGTATCATTGTCATCGGGAACGGAAATATAGATGGTATTGGGGGAACCTTGCGCCGAAGAAGGCAGCTCAAGCGAGGCGACGTTAAGCGCTTTCTTCAATGTGGCGATCTCTGCAAGCCGTTTGGAATCCCGCGCCTGCTTAAAAAGCTCCGCCGGATTCAAAACAATAACTATCACCGCCGAAAGAGCTGCAAGGATGCCGACAACAATAAGAAGCTCGATGAGGGTAAACCCGGTAGTGAATTTTTGATTTTTAAATTTTTCGACGTTCATAGAAATATTCTTTTAACCGTGCCTTGAAAAATTTAATTTTTGATTATGTTCTAATATTCTTCATATTAAATCGGTGGTAATGCTAAAATATAATTCATCGTGCTTCACGCTCTCTATGTAATATATACATAGAACATAATCAGGTCAAAAATCTACTACCGGGTGAATCCCTCCCCATTTTTCAATGAAAAATGGGGAGGGATAAATCCTCCCAAATCCTTGTCATTTTCGACACGCTTCCCCATAACTCCATTATAGCAGACCCCCACACCAAACGAGCACTGCAACTTTTCGTATCATCTGTTTTGCTTCTCTCGGCCGCGGAATTTTTTGTTAAGGCCATCAAATGTGATGGATAGGCGCTTTTATGGCACTCATTTGGTGTGGGGGTAAACCCTCAAAATGAAACGACGCCACTGCTGAAGTTTTCGATCAAAAGCTGTTCCATTGCTTCCTCCCCGCCCGCATATTCCATAAAGATCTTCGTCCACATCGCTTCGCGCTGGTGATAATTGAACAATTCGTTTTTCCCTTCCGCAAAGGAAACCGCGGACATGGCGTTATCCTCAAGATCGAAACTTACTATGTCCTCGTTATTTTTGTCATTGTCATCCTTATGGTCATTGTCAAAAACTCCCCCCACCCAGTCAAGATCGTGCCAGAGCTTCAAATTGAGTTTTTCTCCCGCGCCGCCAAAGAGCGCCAAGTCGCGCTCGCCACGGAGCCAATGGAGAGACTCGGGATTCACGCGCGGGAGAAGAAGCCGAGGATCGGCAGGATCTTCCTTGAAAAGATACCGCTGGACAATAAGCCAGTTCCCCTCCCAAGTTTCACTTTGTGAAACTTGGGAGGGCGAACCCTCTCCTGCCTTGATCTCCTGCACGTCTCCCCGCAACAGCGCTTTCAATTTTGAGGCGAAATCCGGCGCGTTCGCGTACTTCCGGAAAAGTTTCGAATAAAATTCTATCTCATGAAAATAGTGGAGCAGTAGGGCAAAATCACGGAGGAATTTCCCCGCCACGTCTTCTTTGATCGGATTGATAAAAATTACGCCGAATTCTTTGAGGTGGCTTACGTTGTGATGTTTTTTGGCGACGAACTTCTGCGCGATCTCATGCCATTCCGGGCCCAATACTTTTATCTCGATATCCCGCTCCTCAAAATCGTCTGCCGTAAAACCGCCGTACGCGGCATCGAATGTTTCGTGCATCCATTGGTCTGATTCCACGAACCGAAGCGCGCTGAACGCCTCAAGTACGTCGTGCTTCGCCAAAAGTTCGGGAACGTCTCCATATCCAAGGTAGCGAAGCAGATTCTCGGGGGTCCGCTTCTTAAAAATTTCTTCCGCAAAACTCCGCTTGAGGAAAAACCCTTTCTCCGACTTGGCGATCTTTTTCGCAAGAATAGCGGCTCTGTCGAACTCCGATTTATCCTCCCAAGTTTCGCCCTGCAAAATTTGGGAGGACGAGTCCGCCGCATCTAGAAAATCCAGAAGCTGCCGTTCGTGGATCAAAACCGCGTTCTTCATCGCCTCGCGGATCGTTTCCGCGGATCGGTTTTCGAGATCGAGAATTTTGAACGTCGCCGCAATGCGCTCCTCGTTCTCTTCCGCAACTCTTGCGAGAATTCCTTCGCGTCCCGTGCGTTTTGCCATCGCCCGATCGAGCGACTCGAGCGTTTGGGGCGAAACTCCTAAGATCTTACCGAGATATTCCGGTGCGTCCATTATGTAAGCGTCCTAACCTTAATAGCAAGCTTCCGCCATCGCGTCTCGCGTTCAAATTCACGACGCCGGAGAATTCCTTCCTCTGCGCCCACATACTCCACAACCGAGGTGCCGTTCGCGGACCCCAATCGAATTGCACTTTTAATCTCCTCCGCAGAAAATCTCTCCAAAATTTTTGATTTTTGATTTTTGATTTTTGATTTTTCTATAAGCGCGGACACGAACCCGGAACCAAAAGCGTCTCCCGCGCCCGTTCTATCCGCTATCTTTTTTTCTTTATAAATGCCGGCGCTGTACACATTCTTCCCGTCCGAAACCATCACCCCCTTCGGTCCGTCCGTCATTACGGCAATGCCCTTTACTACCTCGTCAAATTTCTTGAAGATCTTCTTCTCTTCTTCATATTTAAAGCCGGTAAGGTAAGCTGCTTCCTCTCTATTTAAGATGATCACGTCAAGCCCCGCGAGGATCGGGCGCAAAATCTTGAGCCCCTTGTTCAAATAATACTGCGAAGGATTCATCGCTATTTTTATTTTATTTTTTCGCAAGTGCGCAACGATACCCCCCATGACCGGCAAATGGATCTTTCCCGTTGAAATATAAGCCCACCTGGCCTTGAGTTTTGTAAACGGCACCTCGCCAAGTTTTACGTCCTCGGAAGCGCCGCGAAAATTCAAGATCGTACGCTCTCCTCCCGGAGAAAGCAAAATTACGGAGTACGCGGTTCCCGTTTTCTTGTCGAATGCGGGAAAAAGCGCGATTTTTTCTTTCTTTAAGACTTCCAAGATCATCCGCCCCGGAAGGTCATCTTTTATCTTAAAAAATGACGCGGTTTTGAATCCCTGGCGCGCAAAAGTAACCGCCGCATTCGCCGCACCGCCCCCTACCGCCGCGACGGGCTCTTGAACTTCTATCTTCTCCCCCAACGGAAAGCACTGCGCTTCGCCCGTGGGAAATCCAAGCTTCTCCAGGTGCTTCGGGTCGTTAACCCTCTTAAAGAACGGGCTCGTTAAAAAAACATCCCGCGTCGCGGCGCCGATGGTTATGATATCGAACATTCTTCACAGTATAACATCGTCCGTTGTTAAAAAAAATCCTTAAAAAATAGAGGTTGAGCGCTTTTGCGTGCGCGCCCAACCTCAACCATAGACGGGCGTCTTCATTTCTGCTCACCGGCGATCTTCCTAAGGGCCTGGTTTTCCTCTCGGAGCCGTTGGTTCTCTTCCTTGAGATACCCAATGTCGGCAAGGGCGACGCAGAAGACCTCATCGGCAAGGTCTTGGTTCAGCTCAAGGGCAAGAAGTATAACCCGCGCCTTGTGCCTCAAGGATGGATGCGCGCGTGGAGCGCTCGGCACAGCTACTGCGGCATCTCTCCGCTTCCCTCCGGCGCCACCCTCTTCCCCAAGAGCAACGCCTTTCTCGACCTTGCGGATAATTCCCAGCGTCTTCCCGCTACTCCTCCCCTTTTTCCGCTCCGGGTGCGTGTAGAAAGAGACATCAAGGGAACCGCGCGTGGTCTTCACCCTCTCCTTCCTCGCAAGCCGGTAGAGCCTATCGAGATAGTCCTTGACCGGCGGTGGCGGAGAAAAATCCGCGTGCATCGCGAGAAAATCGGCGATCGTAGCATGCTTGCACGCGCCCGTTTTTCTTGTTCCCGCCTCCTGTACTTCGTCCAGCACAACCGCTCCGGCGACTTCCGTTCCTGTCTGTTCCGACATAAGGATGCCTCCTTAGAAAAAAACTCGTGGCCTGGTGGTTCTCCACCTATTATAGGAAGCAAAATCGGACCGGTCAAACCCCGTTAGAAGTTTACTTCTAACGGGGTCAAACGCTACTTCCTCCGCAAAACTCTTTTTACCGCGTGTCTGATGTCTTTCACTCCCATCCCGTATTTTTCGATAAGCTCATTGGGCGCGCCGGATTCGCCGAATACTCCCTGCATGCCCACAAATTCTATGGGCGTTGGCGCGTGCTTCGCCAAGACTTCGGCCACCGCGCCGCCTAAACCGCCCGCGATTTGATGTTCTTCAACCGTCACCACCGCGCCGATCTTTTTGGCAAGTTCTATTATTTTCTTTTCGTCCAGGGGTTTTATGGTGTGAGAATTCAAAACCGCGACGCTGATCCTCTCTTTTTCGAGTTCGTTCGCCGCAAGGAGCGCGTTATAGAGAAGCGCGCCGCAACCGATTATCAAAACCTGCGGCTTTGCGCGGGTGTTCGAATACCAAAGAATTTCCGCTTTCCCGGGCACGAAGGGCGTCTTATCGGTCGTAAAAACCGGAGTTTTCTCGCGCCCAAAACGCAGGTAGACCGGCCCCCAGATCTTTGCCGCCGCGATGGTCGCCTTCCTCGCCTCTATCGCATCGCACGGAACGATCACCTTCATATTCGCCATCACGCGCATCGTCGCGATATCTTCTATCGCCTGGTGCGTCGCGCCGTCGGGACCAACAGAAATTCCCGCGTGATGTCCTGCGATCTTCACATTCGAGTCGTTATAGGAGATCGTGGTGCGGATCTGTTCCCAATTTCTTCCGGGGGAAAATGTGGCATAGGAAGAGATGAAGGGAATTTTTCCCGATACGCCCAGGCCCGCCGCGATAGTCGCCATATTCTGCTCGGCGACGCCCACTTCAAAAAATCTGTCGGGGAATTTTTTCGCGAACGCCTCCGCGCGGGTGGATTCCGTCAAGTCCGCACAGAGCACCACGACGTCCTTGCTTTTTTCTCCGGCGATGACCAAGCCGTCGCCATAGCCATCTCGGGTAGGACGTTGCTCAATATCGTCAGCGAAGATTTTTTCAGATAATTTTATGTCTTGATTTAACATATCGTGATACTAATATACTAATGCATTCGAATGATACTAATCATACCAATTCGCATATTTGCATTGATGGTCGTATTATTGAATGAATTTGAAGATGGAAATAACGTCTCACTTAAATTTCGCCTTCGGAATTTTCGACTGCTTTACAATAGCTAAAAACGTTCCAAGAGGAAGCGGCTTGTTGCCGCCATGAAAGGGTGCCGGCACCATAATCCCCAATTCCAGATGACGGTAGATTTGGTGACTGCCTCGTTGTCTCACGAGAATAAACCCATGCTTCAAAAGAACCTTCACAATATGCTTCGCAGGAAGCGGACGCATCTATCGAGTTCGAACGGTTACTTCAACTTCGTCGATAATTGGCCTTGATTTTCTCATTGGTATGCGCTCGCGCCGAGCAAAAAGTTCCTCAAGCCAAAGGCCCAAAACTTCCCGGGCTTTCCCTTTTGCTTCTTCAAATGTTTTTCCAAATGTTACACAGCCGGGGAATGCCGGAAAAGAAACATTAAACCCGCCTTCCTCAGCAGGATCGAAAATCGCAATGTAATTATAAATTTTGTGCGCCGTGCCAGTTTTCTTCATAGGAACATAATACCACATTACTCAATGAATTTGAAGGTGGAGAGGATCGGAACAAGATACTTTTCTGCCGAGAGTCCATTCCGGAAGTCATACTGCTCCCATCGGACCTCGAACAGTTTATTTCTTGAAGATGTTAGGACATAAATAAAATCGTACCCATTCATCAAATCAGAAGGGTCGCCACTCCACGTTCCCCTTAATCGTCTCCCTCGAAAATTCCCCGTAGAGAAGCTCTCTAATAACCCACCGTGGCTTTCGTATATTGAATCTAGTTCCTTATCGAACGGTTGAGTAGACGTATTAGAAGCTTTTATGGAATCAAGGATCTCAAACTTAAGTTCCGCCGCATCGCTTACAACAAATGTGTCCTGAGTAGGTCCGTGGCGTGTGATCCAAAAGTGCGGCCAATTTTCATGATAATTGGCGAAGTTTAATGTTCTATCATTAAACTTCCAGTCTGCTGGATACTGTATCTCAAACCCATACTTCTCGTTGCGGTAGGTTTTCCACCCTTCGACTCCGCTTGGAACAGAGCCGTCGGTATCAGTAGCTATTATATTATTTTCTAAAAACTGGGACACAAACTCGCGGTTTTTCTTTTCGAGCGATAAAAGCCAAAAGAAACCGGCAAGAACGCCAAC
>CAYTEE010000036.1:0-7441 GCA_964436785.1 uncultured Candidatus Saccharibacteria bacterium | reverse complement strand
ACCCTATTGGTCAAGGCCATCCACAAATCACAGCGACTTCTTGAATAGTTCTATAAACGGAACCTCGTCCACCTTCACTCCGTCGAGTTCTGCGACGACTTGAGCAGCACCACCGGCGGCAACTAAAGTGTAGATTACTTGGCTTGCCGAATCGGATGGAAGCTTGAGAGAAGTGACACTGATACCCTGGGAAGGAGCCAGGTCCTGAAAGATATTCATCTCGTGTGCTACCCGTTCGTCATCTTCCTCATCCAGAAGAAGTAAAACTTTTAATTGTTCTCCTAATGCTCCAGCCGTCTTCGGCAGAATACCCTGCATCTCGTTATGCGTCAGTTCTGGAAAATAGTTATCGAAAGCGGGAATCTTGCCAGTCTCGTTAAACATAATTTTCCAGATATGAGCTAAAACTTGATTGCTTCTGGACGCATAGATGAGAGGTATTTTCTTGGCGAAATCACGGCCCACTGCCCGACCCTCTCTGTAGACTTTTTGATAATCGACGAAACCTTCCGGTGGTTCCCTGAGCAACTCTCCCCGCTTTAAGGCGTAAAGTAGGGCGCGCAACATATACACGACAGCGTTCCTGGGCTGAAAGCCTGTGGGAACCAGAACGTGCGGGACATTGTTTCTTCTGGCTATTTCCAGAAGCACGCCTCCTGAAGTAATAATCACCAGGGAATATTTCTTGGCCAATGCTTCCTTCGCGAAACTAAGAGTCTCTGCCGTATTACCGGAATATGATATGGCTATATACAAAACCCTGCCTTCACTCTTGGCCGGCAGGTTATAATCATCATGAAGCCAAACTGGGAATGTCTGGTCGAGGAAAAACAATATTCTCGCTGCTAAACCGGAACCGCCCATACCGCCGACAATCACATTGTCATATCGAGCGACCTCTTCTCGAGACAGGTCGCCTTCAAATCGCGGCTCAAATGATATCTGGTCTCTAAATGTTTTCTCATTCATATACTCACAGACGAGAGATGTCCTGTATCTCCTTTGTGACTATTTCTTCCGCTTCTTCGAGCTTTTGTTCAAATTGTTCCAAAAACTCCGCTTCTTCCTCCGTTAGTTTTCTCTTGACCTTCTTAAGTCGTGCCACATGATTGGCAACACCTTCGCGAAGAACCCTAAAAGTATTTTCGGACACCTTTTCTGCTTCCCGCGCCTCGCGTCGCATATGTTGAATCGTGCGAGGAATCCTGAACCAGAGATGCGCGCCGCCCCATGCGAGCGCGCCAAGCGCAAGCAGAGCAAGAATAGCCGCAGATAAATACTTCAAAACAAAGCTCACGAGGCCTGTGACAAACTCCGACCGGACCAAAATCGTAAGCGGGGCTGTTTCATTGCTTTTCGCTCCCCGTTCATCAGTCACGCGAGCGGTGAATGTGTACACACCGGAATCAAGACGCTTTGAGACAACAAGTACGAAGTTACCGGCAGTATCACTTTTAGTGTTTTCTTCCGAAATCAATCTGTCGCCTTCGCGGATATACATGCTGACATCAGAGCTTGGATAGGTTGTTCCCCCAATCTTTACTGTATTTCCCTCCCCAATCGTCTCCGGATAATAGGTGATTACCGGCATATCAATACCCTCTATGGTAAACTCCGCCGATGCGCTGCGCATGTTTCCGGCTTTGTCAATAGCAAGAACAAACAGAGTATGTTTGCCAGGAAGTTGAGGGGTGAGGAGGTATGGATTGGATACTGTGTCAGGAGCAATTTTGGGCAATTCCTCATCATCCCCGATTTTTATATCGTAGTGGCTTATTCCCGATTCATTGTCAATCGCGTTGAAGAAAACGACCGGTTGGGGCGCAAAGCCCTTATCGCCGTGCAGGAAGGTTATGGAAAATGGTTTTGGTGGCGTGGTGTCAATGTTGACGCGATACCGCGAGACCGCGCTCCATCCGGCGGCCGTGCGCACCTGGAGCGCGAAGTAGTAGGTGCCGTCCGGAAGCTCATCAACTTTCTTTTTAGAGATTGGCGGTATGTAGGAAACTGACGGGTTGCTTGCCGGAGATTTGCCGATGAGCGTACGTACTTCAAGTGTGCCTTCCAGCAATTTCCATGAAAATTCCGGCGTATTGTTCACATACCACTTGGTCTGATCTGAATGCGTAGCGGACGTAATGCCAAGCGCGTTCCCCGAAGCGCCCGATTCCGCCTGCGGCGCAAGGGGTGTTTCTCCGGCGCTCGTGAGCGTGAAGATTGCCACTCGAAGACCTTTTAAGATATTCGTGCCAGTGCCATCGTTAGCTAAGACAGATCCAGACGAGAAACTAAGATTTGCCATCCCTGAACTTCTCACCCGGAATGTAATAGTGAGGATTTTCCCGCTTGCACCGATATATCCGGGGTTTAATACGATTCCTTCAAAACTGACCGTACCCGCGCTGTTTGAAAAAGACGGCTCCGCGGGCCAGAGAGAAAGGATGGACCCTTGTTTGGAAATCGAGACGACCTCAAGCTTGTCCCACGGGAATGACACGACTCCGGAAACGGCATTCATCGCTTGGCCAACGCTCTCCACGGTTACATTCACTGAAAAGGTACTGCCGACATTGTATGAGCCGGACGGCGGCGAGAAGTTGAGCGTCGCCGCATGCGCCGAAAGCGGCGCGAGAATAAATAGCGCGAAAATAAAAATTACTTTGTAAATCTTATCCATGCCTTTTTATATGCAAGAGTAACGACGGCTATCACCATAAGTATAGCTAATAATCCGTACCGCTCCCACCACGCTCTGTGTACACGCGCCGCAAGTACCGCTACCCTCTCGTTGCCTGCGTTGTCTGTCGCTTTCACATACACATCTCGATTAAGCCCTTGATGCTTCAGAAGGTATGGGCTTTCTGCTTCTCTAAAAAATCCCCATCTGCCTTCTCGCACCTCGTATCGGTCAACGCCGGAACTTTTGTCTTGCGTCGCAAAAACCAGAAAAAATTTTCCGTCAAAGACATTCGGGTCGCTCGCGATTGTCGGAGTAAACTCCTCCGGCAACTCGGAGTCGGCTCTAAACGAAGCAAGAGAAAGCGACATTCGGGCCGGCACGCTCGCGCCGGAACCGTCATTTTTAAGCGCACTGACGGATGTAAATCGCACTCCGTCCAAATCCTGCGCGGCAAAATCACCGTTTATTGAGAATACCGGCTGTGTGCCCGTAAAACCTCCCGGCGTGATACCGGCAAAAGTTATAGCGTTTCCTGTTTGCCGCGGCTTCTCAAGCCATATCAAAATAACTGAATTGCCGGTCTGAATCTCGCGGATGCGCATACCCTCCGGTAATACGAGAGTTCCCTCAAGCGCGTTGACCTCTATTCCTCTGGTGTCAATCTCAGTAACCGCCGTCGCAGCGAAAACGATATTTGGCAACAATAAAAACACGAGAGCAAGAAATTGAAAATTGAAAATTGAAAATTGAAAATTTTTCATATTATCCGGTCCAGTTAAAGGCCATGATGCTAAAATCGACCAAGTCAACTTTCCCGTCACCATTCAAATCGGCAGACGCTGGAGGATTAGTGCGCTTGTACCAGTATGCGGCAACCGAGAAGTCAACAAGGTTGACTCGTCCATCGCCGTTCGAATCTCCTTTCGCTGCCACTTTTGGCAATTCGGCTACCACATTCTTCGTCCCGACAGTAAAGCCGACAACTTTTCCGAAAGCGGTAATCTCTCCATTAAGAGCCGATTTTGATTTTGTCAGGTGCTGTCCCATTTCAAGAACCGAGGTATCAAAATTCAGAAGATACGCGCCTGTCGCATCAGCGATTTTCTTCATAAAAAACTCTTCCTCTGAACTGACGCTTATGGTCAATTCAGACGCGGGTACTGTTTGTCCGAAAATAGCAATGTTGTCTCCGCGCCTCACCTCACTTTTGTCTGTAGCAATCGTCGGCGCAATGAAAATGCCAGTTATGTTTGCTGTAGTGCCGGAAGTGACGCTCACCGGAAATGTAAGGAGTGACGAGCGAATGCCTTTTTTATCCTCCGAGTAGACGCTGAAGATGTAACTGCCTCCGGAAAGCCCGGAGAGGTTCATGGAAAACTTCGCATCTGCGCCTGCGACCGTTGTCGCGGCAATTTGTGCATCTTTGAGCAAAGTTACGGTACTTCCTGGATATGCTTTGCCGCTGAATACCGCATTCGTGGATGGGGCAGAAACAATGCCTCCACCCCCACCGTCTCCTCCGCCACCACCGCCGGAAGGGGCGGAAGTGCACGAAGATGTATTAAATTCACAGGCGGATGAGCAGGAAAGAGACCCACCGGTAAAACCCTGCGTCGTACAAGAAGCGCCGTTCAAACTTGAGCCATCGCACTCTTCCGGGGTCTCAACAACACCGTCCCCACAGACGGTTATCTTGACTGTAGCACTAATGGTTGTACTTACCGCATCGGCCGATGTGAGGGGCAGAAAGAGTGCGGCAATGATAAAAACGGCCGTCCATAAAAAATTGATGCGAGGATGGTTCTCTATCATAAGATATGGTCATAGGGTGAGAATCATTGCTTCCGCACTGCGATATTAAACAAGAAGAATTTTCGAAAAATCACAAGCAGTGCTATAAGTACAATGAATCCGAGCCCTCCCCACGACCATGGCGAGTAGGTTTCAAAAAACGAAGAGATGCGAAAACCGATAGCTTGGAAAAGGTTCGCTGGTATGAGAGTGAAATAGAGTTTGGTGGCGACCGCAACACCGACCGAAGTGCCCGGAGCGTTCGTGGGTACCGGGCCACTTTCGATAAACGCAAAATAGTCGCCGGGTTCTCCCTTGAGCGGCACGAGCATGGTAATTGAAACCTCCTGGCTCTCTCCGGGGTTGATGGTAAATGTTGACGGGTTGAAGGAAAACCAGCTTTTGTCCGGACGAAGCTGGAGATAGTCTTGATGAAATGCGACCCCCATGCCATACGTCGTTACCTCATCGCCAGTGTTGAAAATACGCAAACTCGGAAGCTCATAGATGCCGCCGAGTTTGACCGGCTCGTCAACACGAATTTCACCAGCACCCATACCAACGCCCACTTTTGCCAGAGCAACCGAGTATGAAAAAACGAAAAGCCCGAAGACAGCAAGAGCGAGTAAACTTTTCTGAATATATGAAATTCCCATGTATTCAATAATAACACAATCCACCGAAAAGGTGAGCGTCGGCTATCCATTTCACACTCGCTCTTACGTTTATTGTGTGGTTACTTGCACCGTGATCGTGAGCGATTTTTCTACGAAGTCGGTAGAGGCAGTCGGTGTTGTAAAGCGGAAATCGAGGTCTTGGTCAAGAAGCGAGGTCATTGACGAAGAAGCTGTCAGATAGGTGTCTGTCGCCTGAAGTGTCATGTAGGTTGAGCCAGTCGTGGTAGACACTTCGAGCTTGAATATATCAGAACCGGCGGACGTGCCCAAAGTCCACGTTGTGCCACCGGTAGCATTGCTAGATTTGACGTTCAACGCCGCATCAGAACCATCGTTTGTAACTGTCTGCGTATCATTTCCTGCTGTGACGGTAGTGGTCGCTGTGTTGAGGGCGACGGAGCCGAAGGCGATAGAACCGTCAGCAACAGACACGGCGAGGTTGGTGGCCGTTACTGTTGCCGCGACAGTCACCTCTGTAAGAGCGCGGGCACTTTGACCCCAAATAACTGCGAAAACGACGATTGCTACCATCCCCCCACTAAGGATAGAAAAACGAAAATCTTTCATAAAAGTTGAAGCTCTCATGGCTTTCTAAATATTCTTACCATTATTATAAATCCCCCCGTGTTTTATTGCTATCTATATATATGTGGATAACTCCCACTACGGGGCTACGGCCTGCACGGTAATCGTAATTGATTTCTGCTGATAATCCGTCGATACACTCGGCACCGTGAGCCGAAAGTCGAAGGTTGCCGTGCCACTGACAGCGACCGATGGGTCTGCCGTCACATACGTCGCGCTGTCTGGCATAACATCCCATCTCGAACCAGTCGTCGTAGAGAATTCGTGTTTGAACTGATTGGTTCCGATAGTAGAAGCAAGCGTCCATCCCGTGCCGACAGTCGCATCGCTCGATTTCACATTCAACTTTTCTGCCGTATTACCGTCGTTCTGCGCCGTTTGGGTGTAGCCGTTCCCGACCGTGCTTGATGCCGTACTTAACTCCACAAATCCGTATTCAATAACTCCGCTACTGGTGATGGACACCGAATATACCGCCGCAGGTGGCTTGTATTGAATGAAAGCCACTTCTGCAAATGGCGGGCGCGTATCGCTCGTATTGTCCACGGTTATAGTCGCATTTTGGTTGGTGGCTGTCGTGCCGGCAGATGTTGCGGAATGCGTGTGAGCGGCATTCGCACCGCCGGGACCGCCGGTTTGGTTCGTTCTTTTTTGGGCCGTAAGCGAGGGGTCCTCAAGCGTAAGACCGTGAGTGTGCGAATCTTGCGTGTGTGTATGAGCCGATGAGACCGTATGGGAGTGCCCCTGCGAGCCGCCGGTATTTCCTAAATTCGCAGTTGAGGTGGACATGACGAACCGATCAAGAAGATTTGGTGTGCCGTTTGTTCCATCAGCCAATACCCAGTCTGTTGGTATGCTCGCCAAATCTCCTCTCCAAACAGCAATGATATTTTCAGGCAAATCGGGCGCTCCACTCGTATTTTGAACGCCTACCAAGGCGTAATAAGGCGGCAGGTAGGATGCAGTGTTCACATTGCCGTCAGCGGCTTGATTTGTCGCAACGGTGGTCGCCCAAGTAATAGAATGCGAATGCGCGGCGGCACTGTTCGCCGGATTTGATGTCCCAAGGTCATTCGCCGATGTATCCGTACCACTATTCGCGCTTGTGTGTCCATTTGCGTCTTGCGTATGATTGTGGCTGGAAGTATGAGCATGGCTGTCCGCTCCACCGTCCGCCCCGGGGTCGCTTGCCGCGACAGCACCCTTGAGAAACTTCCCCGGAGAAACTGCCGTCCAGCCCGCGGGCAGTGAAGCGGAATTAAAAAAACCAATGACAGTATCCGGAATATCCGCAGTGCCGTTTGATTGTATCCAAATCACTTCTCTATATGGAGGGTCGTTTGATGTGGAACTTAAAGTCGCCGCCGTTGTCTGATTGGTCGCCGTATCGGAACTGCTGTTTGGAACAGTGTGAGTATGTACACCGGTGGAAAGCAGACTGTCTCCACCAGCGGTATGCTTAGCGACTGTCGCGCTCGGCACACCAGAAGCCGTGTTGCTGGTATGTGAATGTGCGTCTTGTGTATGGTTATGCGCGGGAGAGGTGTGGGTGTGCGTAGTCGCGGTGCTGGTGGCAGTGCCCGGGTTTGTGGAATTATTAGGCACAGATTTTAAGAAAAATCCGTCAAAGTCGGTTATGCGCGACCATCCAGAGGGTATTGAGGCCTCTGTCCCCGGCCAACCAACGATTACTCCGGCAGGAGCCGCG
>CAYTEE010000035.1:0-7458 GCA_964436785.1 uncultured Candidatus Saccharibacteria bacterium | reverse complement strand
TTTGATCTTGGAAGCGCAAAACAGATTGAAACATTAAAAAAACAATTTCACGATATTTATCTCAAGTCCGTACACAAATACGCCACGATCACGAAATCAGTGAACGTGGTAGGCGACAATGTTGATAACGCAAAAAACTGCACCATGTGCTTTGACATCACCGAGGGAGCGGAAGATTGCAAATATATTCATTGGGGCGGACTGCAGACAAAAGATGCATATGACGCGGGTCCGGGCATCGGCGATGTCGCGGAGCTGGTATACGAGGCGGTGGATACCGGCCTGCAGGGTTCTAATATTGCCTTCACGAACGTGGTGTATGGCTCGCGCAATATGCGGTATGCCCTTTTCTGCCATAATTGTTCCGATATTTTTGGTTGTATCGGCTTGCGAAACAAAAAATACTGTATTTTAAATAAACAATATTCCAAAGAAGAATATGACGCGTTGGTTCCAAAGATAATTCAGCACATGAACAAAACTCCCTATGTCGGCGAAAATAATCGAAAGTACGGATACGGAGAATTTTTCCCCGCGGAACTTGCTCCGTTCGCATACAATGAATCCATCGCGCAGGACTATTTTCCGCTTACAAAAGAAGAGGCGATACGGAAAGAATACCAATGGAAAGAGCAGGAAGAACGGCGTTATGTAATCACAAAAAAATCATCCGATCTCCCAGATAATATCAAAGAAGTAGAAGATTCTATTTTGGATGACGTTATCGGTTGTATGCACGAGGGAAAATGTGCCTGCCCGTGCACTATTGCCTCCAAGTTCGTTCCGCAAGAATTGCAATTTTACCGAAAGATAGGCCTTCCTCTGCCCCGGCTTTGTCCGAATTGTCGGCACTATCAGAGGCTCAAACAACGGAATCCTCTGAAGCTCTGGCATCGCCATTGCCAGTGCGCTGGCAAAACCAGCGACAAGCGGTTAGACCGTCCTGAGCCGCTCACCGTCGAAGGACAACAAGCGACAGGATATAAGTATGAGAATACGGCGGAACATTCCCATAAAGAGGAACACTGCCGGAATGAATTTGAGACCACATTTGCTCCGGAACGCCACGAAATTGTGTATTGTGAGCCGTGCTACCAAAGTGAGGTTGTATAATAACGAATAAAATGACTCTTTCCGCTTACCATCGAAAATATTTGAATCGTACTCCAAGGGACATTGCCGAGCGTGTCAGAGCGAAAGAGTTTGAGTTTCGTCAGGCGATTGAGCGGGTGAACTTTTTGCCGGTTGCAGTGCCAGTTAAAATTGCCGTATTGGGTTGTGGAGTGAAGCATTTTATCCTTGCGCACAAGCAGATTTTCGAGAAAGTTCTTGGCGTGCCAGTGGAAGTAACTACATTTGATATAACTACCGAACATTTGAGGGGTGAGGAGGGGGTGGTTCAACATGATTGCACAAAACCGCTTCCCGGAACACCCTACGACATCACTTATTCAAGTATTCTGCTTAGGTTTATTGAAACGGAGAAACAGTGGGATGTCCTTAAGAATTCCTTCAACGCCCTTCGCAAGGGCGGTGTTGCTGTTCATTTTGTAGGAAACGAAGAAGAACAGATTGTAGACGAGGAGCTCGGCTACTATCATGTTCCTTTCGAGCGATGGCGAGAAGAGTTCAAAAAGCATAATATTGAATTTATGGAATTTCCTGTCAAAACCGGACCTAATCTGGATATGGAGGAGCTTGTGTGGGTTTTATTCAACCGTGGTTGAACAATGATTAATCCCGAAACAAAAACCTGTCAGAACTGCAAGAATCCGTTTGTCATCGAACCCGACGATTTCCAGTTCTACGAGAAAATTAAGGTACCGCCGCCCACGTGGTGCACGGAATGCAGGGAGATACGCCGGATCGCGTTTCGGAACGAGAGGGCGCTCTATCGAAGGAAATGCGACCTATGCGGTACAATGGTTGTCGCGCGAGTTTCTCCCGATAAGCCCTATCCTATGTATTGCCAGGAATGCTGGTGGTCCGATAAGTGGGATCCGAAGAGCTACGGAAAGGAATATGATTTCTCCCGCCCCTTTTTTGAACAGCTTGAGGAACTATTATTGAGCGTTCCTCATGTTGCGCTCTTGAACTCCAATACGGTGAATAGCGAATGGGTGAACCAAGAAACCGATGTGAAGAACTGTTATCTTGAAGTGGGGGGGCATTTTAACGAGGATTCCGCCTATAATACCTACTTGTTTTATAGCCGCGATTCATTCGACAACCATTGGGCGCTTCGCTGTGAATTATGCTATGAATGCGTTAATTGTGAGCGATGTTATCAAACATTGTTTTCCCAAGAATGTTTTGATTGCCGGAATGTTGTGTTCTCATATGATTGCCGCAACTGCATGAACGTGTTCGGTTGCGCCGGCTTGCGGAATAAGCAGTATTATATCTGGAACAAGCCTTGCTCGAAAGAAGAATACGAGAAGTTTATTGAGGAAAACCAGATTGCTTCTTCGCATAGACTTGCCGAACTTCGCGAAAAGGCGCAGGGGATATGGCTTTCGGTTCCTCGCCGCGACCGCTCCGTATTCAAATCCACGAACGTGAGTGGGAATCATATTATGGAATCGCGCAACTCAGAGAACGTGTGGGACGCGGAGAAGGTAGAGAATGTCAAGAATGCCTACCTCGCGATCGGGGTAAAGGAAAGCAGAGATGGTTCGTCCTTCGGCTGGGGGGAGTTTCTCTATGAGGGCGCGCACGGCGGCGGGCTCTATTCCTCGAAATTTTTTGCGTATATTTTTGGCGGAGGATCGAGAGTGGATGCGGTGAACTCCTCATTTATTGAATATTGCTACACTACGCCGAGCTGCAATAGCTGTTTCGGCTGCGTAAATACAAGGAAGGAAGAATATTGCATTCTGAATAAAAAATATTCCAAAGAGGACTATGAGAAGTTGGTGCCGAAGATCAAGGAGCATATGATGGCGATGCCGTATGAAGGCAAGAACGGGAGAATGTACCGCTACGGAGAATTCTTCCCTATCGAGTTTTCTCCTTTCGGATACAACGAGAGTACGGCGCAGGACTATTATCCATTGACGCGCGAGGAGGCGCTCACGCGGGGGTACCAATGGTCGGATTATGAATCGGGAACAAAATACGAATTTTCCGATTATGAGATCCCCGACGACATCAAAGACGTGAAGGACGAAATTCTCGAAAAGGTTTTGAAGTGCGAGGTTTCGGGGAAGGCGTACAAGATGATCCCCATGGAACTTCAATTCTACCGGCGAATCGGAATTCCCATTCCCCGCCGCGCGCCGCTCGAGCGGCACAAGGATCGCATCGCGCGGCTTCTGCCGAGAAAAATTTTCGATCGGATGTGTCAGTGTGCGGGGAAGAAAGCCGAAGGAGGGCGTTACGAAAATACGGTGAGCCATTTTCATGGCGATTCGCATTGTCCGAATGCGATAGAAACCCCGTATAGCCCAGAACGGCCGGAAATTGTTTACTGCGAGACTTGTTACCAAGCGGAGATAATATAAGTAATCGCAAACCTGCCTGCCCTCCTGCGGCGGGTAAACCGGCAGGCAGGTAACGCGAATTAGAGAGGTAATAATGCGAATGTGGGTTATGGATGGGGAGGCAACTTGGCTGTTGCATAATTCCTGGTTTTGCGGTATAATTATGGAGAAACCGGGTTAGGCAAACCCTCCAAAATTTTTCTCCGGAAAACTTAGGAGGGTAAAGGTCGGAAAAACCCTGTATATATGGTTTTCCTTTACGTTACAACAAGAAATATGGAGGAAGCCAAGGGAATCGCGCAGACACTGATCCGCGAGAAAGCCGCCGGATGGGTGAACATCTCGCCGGTAAATTCCATGTATCGGGAAGGCGGAGAGATCAAGGAACGGGAAGGGGCGTCGCTCATCGTGAAAACGATAGAGTCCAAGGTGCAGGACGTGGAAGATATAGTCCGCGCGGCACACAAGAATCGTATTCACTGTGTCGCGTCGTTCACTCTCTATCGGCTGAATCGCGAGTATAAGGATTGGCTGATAGGAAGTCTTGCGTAGGAATTCTTTGGCAAGAGGTTTTTTAAAGAGCCCCCATGAGGAGACGCTGATTTATGAAAATCCAATTAATACAAAATTTCAATAAAGAGCGGGTGCCCGTGTTTTTGGTGAGAGAAGGCGCGAAGGCGGAGCGGCATCCATTCGCAAAATTTTTGAACAAAGAGGACTTGGCATACTTGCGCGCGCTTGAGGCAAAGACGCCTGTAAAGGCGGGGAGCGCAAACGTAGTATTTTTTCCGAGTGGGACACGGACACTTATTTTGGGCGTTGAAGCGCGCGCAAAATTTAACCATCGGAGGGCGATCCTTGCCGCGCGGCGTGTGGTTGCGTACGCCCGGAAAGAACGGATCCCGGAAATTGTGGTGAACCTTGAAGATTTTGAGACACCATTGATACGCGATGCGAAGAGCATCGCGGAACTTATCGCCACGCAGTTCGAACTTGCCAATTTTGAGTTTATCGCCTATAAGACAACGCCTCCCGAAGGGTGGTCGTTCGTGGAAGCTGTGTTTATAGCGGCAAAAAAGAACGGCAAGGCGGTTGCGGAGGCATTGCGGACAGGCCAAATTATCGGGCAAGAGATTAACCTGGCGCGCGATCTTTCGAATACTCCCGGCGGAGATATGGCGCCTGCGTCTTTAGCCGAGGCGGCGCGTGAAGCGGGTAAGCGGTGCGGGTTTATGGTGAGCATTATGGAAGAGGATGAGATGAAACGGCTCAATATGGGTGGCATTTTAGGAGTTGCCAAGGGTTCTTCCGAAAAGCCGAAGTTCATTGTGATGGAGTATTTAAAGGGAGGGAAGTCCGCGAAGCCCGTGGTGCTCGTGGGGAAAGGGGTTACCTTCGATACCGGCGGATTGAACCTAAAAACCGAGAACGGGATCTATGAAATGCATATGGATATGACGGGAGGAGCTTCGGTGATACACGCGCTCGCGGCGCTTGCGCGTCTCAAGGTCAAAAAAAATATCGTGGGGCTTGTGCCGGCGGTTGAGAATATGCCCTCGGGCTCGAGCTATCGCCCGGGCGATCTTTTGCGGACGATGTCGGGGAAGACGATCGAAATTTTAAATACCGACGCCGAGGGGCGCGTGATCCTCGCGGATGCGCTTACCTATGCGCGGAAATACGATCCGCGGCTTGTGGTGGACGTTGCGACTTTGACCGGCTCCGCGATGCGTGCGTTCGGGCAGAGGACCTCGGCATTTTTCGCGACATCGCCTGCGCTTCTAAAAACCATCCAAGAATCAGGGGAACGGACGGGCGACTATGTCTGGCCAATGCCGCTTTGGGAGGAATATGAGGAAGAGATAAAGGGAACATTCGGCGATTGGGCGAATACCGGGAAGACCCGCTACGGGGGCGTGATAAACGCGGCGGTGTTCCTCTGGCAATTCATTAAGGGCATCCCTTGGGTTCATTTGGACATCGCGCCGCGGATGACCGCCATAGATGGCGAATTTTTAGCGAAAGGCTCCGCGGGACCGGCCGTGAGTTTACTCACCAACTTCCTCCGCAGATATTAGGGGATTCGGCATTTGATTTTTGAGAACCGGCGTCGATTTTGCTCCAGCGGCAAAATCGCACCTGCATCTCCCCGGCCGCAATCCCGCTTTCGCGGGATACCAAGCTGCGGCCCTGGTCCGATGGCTTCTCAAAAACCAAGTGCCTCGTCCTTTTGGCAAGAATTGCAGAGAATCCGAGCCTTTTCTAAAAAAGGATATTTAGGGTAAAATAAGTACGGACCTTTTTTATGGCACAATTTACGAAACCAACAGCGCAGGATGTCGTTTATTTTGCGCGCACCGATTTCCGAAACCACAATCGGCTCTTCGGCGTGAAGCGCAAGGATCGCCGCCAGCACATGTACGTGATCGGGAAGACCGGTACCGGTAAAACGGTCTTGCTTCACAACCTGGCGGTGCAGGACATTATGAACGGAGAAGGCATCTGCGTAGTGGATCCGCACGGGGAATTTGTGGAAAGCTTGGTTGAAAAAATTCCCGAGGAGCGCCTTAAGGACGTCATTTATTTTAACCCCGCCGATACCGATTTCCATCTTGGGTTTAATGTTCTTGAGCTTCCCGATCCCAAGTATAAGCACTTGGTAGCGTCGGGACTTATGGCGATTTTTACAAAAATTTGGGCGAACGTGTGGTCCGCCCGGATGGAGTACATTATGAACAATGCTATTCTTGCGCTCTTGGAAACGCCGGGGACGACGCTTTTGGGCATCACGAGGATATTGGTAGACAAGGATTATCGGCAAAGCATAGTCAATAACGTTAAGGACCCGGTAGTGAAGGCGTTTTGGATAAACGAATACGAATCATGGCGAGACCAGTTCCGGAACGAAGCCATCGCGCCTATCCAAAACAAGGTGGGGCAATTCCTTTCTACAAGTCTCATTCGAAACGTGGTCGGCCAGTCGAAGAGTACTATAGATATCTTCGACATCATGAATAACAAGAAAATTTTTCTTGTGAACGTTTCAAAGGGCCGTATCGGCGAGGATAATTCCGCGCTTTTGGGAGCGATGATCATCACGAAGATACAGCTCTCCGCGATGGAGCGCGTGCGTATTCCGGAAGAAGAACGGCAGGATTTTTATCTTTATGTAGACGAGTTCCAGAATTTTGCCACCGATTCCTTTGCGGGAATCCTTTCCGAATCGCGGAAATACCGCCTGAACCTTACTCTTGCACACCAGTATATCGGACAGCTCGTAACCAACGTTTCTACCGAGGTGCGGGATGCGGTTTTCGGGAATGTGGGAACGATGCTTGTATTCCGCATTGGCGCGGCGGACGCGGAATTTTTGGAAAACGAATTTGCTCCGGAGTTTGCTCCCGAGGATATTGTGAATCTTCCGAACTATTCCATTTATTTGAAACTTATGGTGGACGGTATAACAAGCCGCCCGTTTTCGGCCGCAACACTACCGCCATTTAAGATCTCTGTTTCTTCTGTTACATCAGAAAAGGTTATCGAGACGTCGCGCGAACTCTATGCGCGCCCGCGAGATGTTATCGAAAACGAGATCAACCGATGGAGCGGCATGATGGGAGCGGGCGAGATGCCTGGTGAGGCTGGGGACGTCGCCATTGCGTCGCGGCAGAGAGTTGGTATCGCGACTCCCGCAGGGCCGGGAGTGAAGTATTCCGCAGTCTGCGCTTCATGCGGAAAGACAACGGAGTTGAATTTCAAGCCGATGGAAGGGCGCCCAATCTATTGCAGGGAATGTTTGGCAAAGATCAAGGCGGGAGAGATGCCGCGGGTGAAAATGGAAAGAGTAAAGCCTATAGAAACCGACAAGAAATACTTCTCCGATCTCGGCGGATTGGGCATTGAATTCGAGATGCCCCGCGAGGAGCGTCCGGAGCCGCCACGGCGCGAATCGGTTGTGCGGCAAATGTCGGGGAGG
>CAYTEE010000034.1:0-7500 GCA_964436785.1 uncultured Candidatus Saccharibacteria bacterium | reverse complement strand
TTTGACAAAGTGCCATAGATACTCTATAATGTATGCAGAACACTCCCCTATTAAACAGAACATTCCCCCCCTTTGCGAAGGAGCTTGAAATGTGGCTCAAAAACAGAAACTACAGAGTTCTGGTATCACCACAAGGCGGTTCGATTTTGGGACTGTGGTGGCAAGAACACTGTATTCTCGGGCCGGCGCGAATGGTTCGCGTCGGAAAAGAGCTGAAAGCGCGCGGTGAAACGCACTGGTGTTACCCCAACTTCGGGACGGTCAATCCCGAGGTCCGTCCGGAGTATCAACAGCCAAAACACGGTTTTCTCCGGCACACCCTGCTCAATATCACACATTACAGTGATAACTTGGCGCAATTCGAGGCTCCATCTTTTTCTAGGAACGGGCTTCTGAAGAGCGGCCCATTCGTTGATATCGCACTGAGTTCTCGTGGAGTATGGGCTTCTCTCTGCGCCAAGAACAACGGCTTAGAGGAGTTGCCAATCCTCCCGGCGTCCCATCCATACTTCGCCGTGCCAGAGGGTAGAGGACTCGAGGTGAAGATGGGTACGGAAGTTCTCGTCGCGATATATGGAGCTGCCGCATGGGGCGTTAATGCGAAAGCATGCGTGGTCGAGCGAACCGGGCCGGTATCCGTAAAGCTATTCGGTATCGGCACCGTGGATCTCGGACTTCCGGACAACTGCACCCATATCGTTCTCTGGTCGGACTCACCCTTCGATTACGTCTGCGTTGAGCCCATCTTCGGCACGCCAGGAAGTTACGGCACCAAGGAGGGAAGATGGCTCAAGCCGGGAGAAGAAACAAAGTGTGAAGTGCAATTTCTCTTCACACCGGCGTAAGCCGCCGAGAAAGGGACAACAAGATGGCCCGCCTAGCGAAATGCGAAGCGGGCCCTTTAATTTTTTTGCTTGGATCGGTCGGAATCAATTAATAAGTTTTGGAAGTTCTTCGCTCTAGGCGGAATACAAGGATTGTCTTTTCGGCAATCATAATCTTGTAGAAAATCCTATAAGACCCTGCACGGCGGCGCCATACATTGCTTTCGCCTTTCATTTTCTGAATATCTCCGAAATAAGGACTAACCGGCAAAAGGCGAATGACATTAAGAACAACCTCGGCATCGCGTCGAGGCATTTTCTTCAGGATTTTGAATACGCCGGGATCAACCCGCAAATTCCAGCTTCTTGGCGAGTTCATGATAGGAAAGGGTTTTGCCCTTTCGGAAGTTTTGTTCGGCTCTAACGAGCGCCTTTTTTTGCGCAACAGTTGGAGAAAATTCTTTGAGTCTTTTTAATTCCAAAAGGGCCTCATAATCCTTGCGGGGTATAACCACAAGATCGCCTCGTGCCGCTACTTTTTTAGGAATAGTAATAGTGTTCATCTTTTCAACATAACACAAAACAGATAAACTGCAAATTCTGTTCGTTCTAAATTGATAAAAACCGGAAAATACAGTAAAATCATTGAAAATTGCCGGGTCTGATGAGTAGCCCCGACGCACCTTAAAGTTATGATGGTAAAGTCGGGGTCCCGACACCGTAGGTCGTCGGGAGACATCGCCCCTTAATACAATGATTCGCGCATACTTCTGCGGGGTCGTCTAGCGGTAGGACATCGGCCTTTGGAGCCGAGTACCCTGGTTCGAATCCAGGCCCCGCAGCAGTGTGCGCGAATCAAAAGGAATCCCTGCCTGCCCGCCCGAATCCGCCAGTTGGCGGAGAAGGGGGGTCCGGCAGCAGTTAGATTTTGCCGCGCGAAGCGCTCGCAAAATCAACTGTACTGAGGCCAAGGGCCGAATGTACGATACCCCGAGAAATTTGTAGAGAGGGACCACCAAGTCAGCGCAGCCTGCCCTGAGCGTAGTCGAATGGGTATCGAGGCAGACCGGAGAATATCACCTAAAAATAAAATGCTGGAATGGCTAAAGGATAAAACTATTGGGCGGATAAAGCGTTGGTTTTTGCGCCAATATTTGAGAGCCATCGGCGAGATGTATCAAGAACGACTCCGCCAGATGGCAAAAGATATCCCCGAGGAATTGAGGGAATATCACAAAATAGAAACTTTGATGAACAACAACGTCACGATCCTTCATAATCTTTATAAAGAAGCGAATGATAAAAACAAAGTTCAAGAGGCATTTCTATATTTTTTCTACGAATTCGAGATTAATCTCAAACATATGATTATGTCGGAGATGATGAAGATCAATATCTTCAAGGCTCTTGAGGAAAAGAAGGATAATTTTTTCTCTGTTTATTCTCGCGAAAAGATAAACAGTATTCAAAAAATCGGGCATATTTCCGAATTAATAACGACATTCTGCTCAATTTATGGAGACAAGATTAAAGCCGATCTAGAAGGTATTAATCGTAAACGAAATTTTATAATCCATAATATGTTAAAGGAAAAAATGAGCGAGGAACAAATTAAAGATTCGTTTAGGAGATTTTTTGTGGACGCTAGGCCTCATATCAAAAATACCTATGGTTTCTTTATTAAAACCTTTGATGAAAGACCTAAAAATTTTCTTAACATGTTTAGGGCGTTTACTGAACAACAAGCTAAAAATAAACCGGACTGAGATGGGCCAATATGCAAAAATTACGCGGCGGCAAATGTATTCATTGTTTACGTTATGTCAAAAACATAACCAATGATCATGTGATACCTGAGTCTTGGTATTCGAGTTATTCTAAAAGCGCCTACAAACCCAAAGCTCCCGCTTGTTATGAATGTAATCAAGAGTTAGGAAAGCAAGAAAAACAGCTTTCACACTTAATGTGGATGTGCATGCCTGAAACACATCCACTAAAAAAGGAATTGACTGCAAAAGTTTTTAAAGCGTGTGGACTGACACCCGATGGTAAGCCACTGCCAGGATTGACTGAAAAAGAAAGACGCATTCGAAAGTTATATACAAAAAACCTGCTTTCATTGACTAAGCCATCCAATGGCCTCGATGAAACAGACGCCTTCCCGGGTTTTGGCTACCACAAAGGATATCCGCGGGAAATCCAACGAATAACATTACTCGATAGCAAGCTTGTATCTAATGTCGCTATGAAAGTAGTGCGTGGTCTTGAATATATTCAACAACGCAAAAATCGGTATATTGAGAAGCCTTATATATTGAGTGTTTATTTCCCCAAAGATCCCCATAAATTGTCGCTAGAAATAGTTAGAGAAAAATCTCCTCTTTTTTCTGACGGAACGAATTCTATACGACGAGGGGCAGATCCTAATAAATCGCTTGAACCAATCTATATAATTCGGCTATGGGATCAATGGGAAATATGGGGTGTTATCATACACGAAGAAAGATATCAAAAGCTTATGACCAACCTGGGTCACCCGACCATCAACGACTCTAAATAGCACCTACGGGGCTTGACTCGTTGGGGTACTAGCCCGAGGAGGCCAGATAATGAAAGCTCTGTTATAATATGGTATATGAAAGAAAACCCTGATCGTCCGACACCTAACACACCCGAAGACGACCCACGCAAAGAGAGCGTTGAGGAGCTGAAGAGTTTGTTTGCAGAAGTGGAGAAAATACTTGAAGTTGAGGGCAGAGAAGGAGCGAAGTTACGCCTGCATGAAATTTATACAAAATTACAGGAGCTGAATAGAGCAGATTTGTCAGATTGGACACGAATTTGGATCTGGAACGCAGAAGGAGATTTAACAGAAGCGGAATTTGATGAGTTGAATCTCCGCAGAAAAAAGCTATCGAACGCCGTGGGAACCATGACTGCTTCCGGCACCGTGAGACATGATCTCAATGAAATTTGATTCGTCCGAGGAGCGTCGTTTTGATAAAATCAGGATATCCCCTGGGACGCTTGCAGGATAAGGATTTTAAAAACTCCGCGACCGAAGTGTCCAGCCACCCCGAGATAGGTTCGGATTCCGAGAATCCTAGTAAAGATAGTTCTACAAACAACCATGGATTCTGCTGAACAAATATCAAAAGATAATCTCGCCGCTGCAAAAAATTCCGGCGTTGTGAAAACCGTTAAAATTTATACCGCACAAGATGAGGATATTTGCAAATCTTGTAAGCCATGGCACGGTAAAGTTTTTAGCATAGGAAAGGCGAACTTTGAGAAAAATATCCCACCCTTCATTTTCTGCAAAAATCCAAAGCGTTTTAGTTATCAGACAAAAAACGGGTGTCGATGCTATTGGCGTCCAGAAGAAATATCGTTAGAGTATTAAAACAATAGATAGCCCTGATCGAAGACAATCTATATGACAAATAAAAATTGCATAATCATTCACGGATGCACTTCCGCTCCGAGCGATGGGACATATAACAAACATTGGATTCCTTGGATAAAAGAAGTTTTGAATGCGCACAGCATTCCCACAACTGCTCCGCTTATGCCCGATCCATGGAAACCGAACTATGAGGAATATAAAAAAGAATTTGAAAAACAAGATATTAATGAACATACCATTCTAATCGAACACAGTTGCGGCTCTGCATTTCTCGTTCGTTGGCTCGGAGATTCGAAACGAAAGGTGGACAAGCTTATTTTGGTTGCTCCCTGGAAAATTGCCGATACAAATAGCTCCAAAAAGCCTTTTTATGAATACCCTATTGATGAAACGATTGGGTCGAGAGTTGGAGAGATTGTAATGTTCACTGCTGATAACGAAAAAAGTAGGGGCAAAGAGAGTTTGAAAATATTTCACGATGTCCTCGGTGGAAAAGTTATTGAATTAAAAGGCAGGGGCCACTATACAATGGGAGATATGGGAACGGAGGAGTTTCCTGAGTTACTAACTGAGGTTATGAAGCAGTCCTGACCGAAACGGGTCAATTGATTTCTTAAATGTATCGAGACAGACTAGAGAGAGCGGGATATAAAAACTAACCTGATTCTAATCTCTATGATCTACCTCATCGGCGGAGTGCCAGGAATGCGAAAGTCGACGATTATAAGTCCATGTTTTCTCGCTCAAAGGCCCGTGGGTTCCATCTCAACAGATTACATTCGGGCCTACATGAAGCATCTTTTTCTCCAGGTTGGCGGTGATCCTCAAAAAATAGAGATGAGCGAGTTGCCAGAACTTAGGCCACATGACGATACGATAGCTTGGATTGGGACTACGGGTTTAATAAAACTACTAAACCACCAACAAAAAGACGCCTTGATCGAAGGTATCGCTATTCCGCCAACGGGAGTTAGAGATCTGGAACGTGGGGATCCAAATCTCAAAGTTAGAGCTGCTTTTATGGGGTATAGTAAACCGGTGGAATTCCAACCTCCAGAATGGACATCCGAGCTAGAAACATTAATTGAAGCGGCTATTGGGAAAGCTAATTTAAACAGCCATCTAAAAAAATATAAAGGCTGTGATAATTATAAAGAATACGATTGGATTTATAAGGATGAGCATGGAAAACCATCACCTTATAACGATTCTGGGGAGGCCGGG
Source organism: uncultured Candidatus Saccharibacteria bacterium (assembly GCA_964436785.1). Classification (GTDB taxonomy): domain Bacteria; phylum Patescibacteriota; class Minisyncoccia; order UBA6257; family 2-01-FULL-56-20; genus CAYTEE01. Next base: position 2,046 of record CAYTEE010000034.1, on the reverse strand, counting down.
AGAATTAGAGATGCCGTAGAAGCGATACGAGTATCAGGATCCGAGAATTTTAAATATTTCAATTTAATTGACTACATTCCACGGGAAAGACGTGGCGAAGATCCCGCGATTCTTAGACTAGAAGACCATATTAACGTAGCGATAGACATTAGATCCTTCTTGCTTAAATAACTCCCCGACTGACCCGGCTCGCCCAACCCCAAATAACGCTTACGGGACTTGACCCGTTAAGGTTTTAATATGCCCCAAATATTCTGATCCTCGCCGCCGTCAAATTTGAAAATAGCCACGCCGCGAAGCCCTAGTTTTTTTGCCAAATCAACCTTGTCTTTTACGGCCTGGGCGTCGCTCCAGGATAAATAGCGGAAAGGCGCGGGGGCAGTGCTTGTGGGCGACCCGGCGTTTTGAGTTATCGTTGTTGAGGCAGGGGTTGATTGCTGGAGAAGCGTAGTGTCAGCGCCTGTAGGCGCCAGTTCCGCAAGCAATTTAGGGTTGTAAGCAAAGCCGATCTCCTTCGCGTTGTTGCGGATGGGAACAATGCCGAGCTTCGCGGCGATGTCCGTGGCATATTTGAAATTGAACGGCCAAAGCCGATCGTACCGGTAGCTTAGGTCGCTAAGGGGCGTTACTGCATATTCATATCCGTAGGTCGGAATGCCCACGATGAGCTTGTTGCGCGAAATGGTCCGCGCCGCGAGACGCACAATGGCCTCCACCCATTCCGGATCGGCGGTGGGCGCGTACGGCGGGGTTCTCGCGGCATTCAGGCGCACGTCTATGATGCCCTGGTCGTACGCCATAATTTCCACACGGTCGCAGTATTTGTTCAAGGCGATATAGTCGTTCGCGAAGTCGGTGGCATCAGGAGGGATCGTTTGCCCGGGCAAGTATCGGTCTTCAAGCGGCATGCGGGCTTCCACGGTGCAGTACACCCACTTGTTCCCCATGCGGGCGTACAGGCCTTTGAGAAAAGTTGAAAAGTAATTTATGGTTTCGCGCTGTTTGGCTTCAAAATCTATATCAATGCCGTCAAAGCCATTCTGTTTTACGAGGCTTGCTATCTCATCTTCAAGCGCAATGCGGGACTTGGTATTGCTCAAGACTTGTTGTATGGAGTCGCCATTGCCCCACATGACGGTCGGAATGACGCGCACTTTTGCCGCTTTGGCGGCGGCGATGAACGACGTCCATGGCTCCTCCGAGAGATTACCGTTGTCGGAGAGCGTGCCGTCGGACTTCACCGTGTAGACGAACGGCATCACGCTTTTAAGCGCGGAGAGGTGCGGAAGCACATCCAGCGTGCCGGTTGCGGAGCGCCAGTATGGTATCCAGCCGGAAATCTCGAACGCTCCGACGGCCGCCGGCGTGAGTTTCGCGGAAAGCGTTGTGGGATTTTTGGGGAAACTCATTTCAAGTACCAACGCGGCTAGTGTTTTGGGGCCGTAGACGCCGTAACCATCCGCCGCGCCACCAGCGCAGACGATTTTTTTATCGCATTGGAAATACTTCACCGCCGTTTCTGTGAGCGCGCCGAAGTAGCCGGTATTATAACCCTTGGCAAGATACCCTTGGTCTATGAGCTTGTTTTGGAGAGCGGTTACGTCGCTTCCCGAGAGCCCTAACGAAAGCGAGCGTGCCGCCCCAAAAACGCCTATGGGCAAAAGAAAAACGAATATAACTGCCGCCAAGCTGTATTTCATAACCATATAATAACCTACCCCTGCCGATGGGACATCTGGATAAGCTGTTTTACCAGCTCTTCCTTTGAAAACCGTTCGTGGTTTAAGGCGATACTGCCATCGCTTACGTAGGTGACCTTATCACCGGAAACAACCAAAGAAATGCGCAGTTTGTTAAAATTATCGCGCCCTATCGTATTCGCAACTTCCTCAAACGAATCGGTAACTTTCAATAATTGAAATTGCTCTTTATCATTGCCCCGAGAGATAAAACCCGCAAAATCAACATTCGGATATAACAGCATCAGCTCTTCCAAAGACGAGGTTGTTGCGCGCCTGACGCTCGGCTCTTTCGGCTCATTTTCCG
>CAYTEE010000033.1:0-7574 GCA_964436785.1 uncultured Candidatus Saccharibacteria bacterium | reverse complement strand
CCATGTTCGACAAGCGCGAGCACTTGAGCCGCGAGGTGGCAAAAGAGCTCCGCACTAATTTTCCGCACCCCGTCTTTGAAACGGAAATTCCGCGGAGCGTGGCACTTGCGGAGGCCCCCAGTTTCTCGAAGCCCATTATGCTCTACCGGCCGGATTCTGCGGGTGCGGCGGCATATGAGCGGCTTGCCAAAGAAGTTATTGCGCAGGAAAAGCAATTTTTGAATGATGTACCCGAAGGATTCGGAAACTTTAATCTGGCAGTATGAAAAATCGCCAATCAATCTCATATCAATACCACGAATGCTCGCGAATCGTTCGGGATGATTCGAGAATAAATTTGTGATAGATTAGTGAAAATGCTCGGAAAAGGACTTGAATCATTGATACCGAAAGGAGGAAATATCCCCAAGGACGACGGGGTGAAAGCGGCTCCGGCGGACCCGCCCGTCGTTTCTTCCGGGGCGGGAAATATTTCGGATGAAGCCGACCCGGTTTTTACGCGCGCCTTCGGCGATGCGCACGGCGAGCGCATAAGGCGGCCGCAGGGGCAAGAGTCCATTTTCCACCTTGAGGTGGAAAAAATAAAACCGAATCCGCTTCAACCGCGCCGCGAATTTAACGAAGAAAGCCTGCGGGAGCTCGCGAATTCTATCCGCGAGTTCGGTATCCTTCAGCCGCTTATCGTCACGAAAATAGAAAAAGAAGTCCCGACGGGGACTGATGTGGAATATCAATTGATAGCGGGCGAGCGTCGGCTTATGGCCGCAAAGCTCTTGGGATTCGAGCGCGTCCCAGCGATCGTCAAAAAAATAGACATTGAAAAGGAGCGACTGGAGATAGCGATCATAGAAAACATCCAGCGCGAGGATTTGAATCCATTGGAAACCGCGCGCGCTTTTTCGCGGCTCCAGGACGAGTTTCGCTTGACGCAACGCGAGATCGCCGCGCGCCTCGGGAAAAGCCGCGAGGCGGTTGCGAACACCATGCGCCTCCTGGATCTCCCGAGTTACATTCAGGATGCGGTCTCGAAAGGCGAGATAAGCGAAAGCCACGGGCGCCTGCTCCTTGCGGTTGCGGACAAAGGCGCGCAAGAAAAGCTTTTCCGGGATTTGGTGGACAGGCACTTGACGACCCGGGAGCTCAAATACCGCGTCCAGGGAACGAAGCCGGGCGGGGAACAGGCGCGCGCCTCGCGCGGGACAATCCTTGGCACGCCGCTTTCGCCGGAGCTTCTTGCGCTTCAGGAACAATTAAGCTCGGAGCTCGGCGCGCCGGTCAAAATCGAACAGCACGGTCCGTCAGCTGACGGAGGGAAGATTACGATTACCTATTTTTCTTCTGAGGAACTCAAGGGGATTTTCCATCGGCTGGCAAGAGACGGGGAGGGGTAATTTTTATAGGATTTATGGGGGTGCGGGGCAGGGTTATCCACAGCTCAAAATTTATCGTGGTAAACTAAATCCAAAGAGAGCCTTTCGGCCCCCTTGGAGAGGTATGTATGGTTGAGTGAGAGGTGGCACTAATGTGCCACTTTTTATTTCAGGATTGCTCGGTACCGAGTCTTCGGAGTTTCATCTGCCCCCGCCACCTGAATTTCCTCACTACATACCTCTGGGGTTATTGTAGCACTCAGATTTTTCCGAACTGTGGACAAAAAATTGCCAACGACACCCCTTTCTTTCGTAATAAATTTTTTTCCAACGTGGAGTGAGGAAACACAGGGAAAATTTTTTCTTATGCGTCGGAAAATTCTTCCCGGCGAAACGGCGCGAAGCGGAAAACGAAAATATTGCGACAATAAATCGCAATTTTGACAAGAATAATAATCTTGTTTGTGATTTTTTTCTACTACCTACTTTCTACCGCCTATCCCTACAGTATCTGATAACTTATTTCTTTGATTTCTTTTATGCGCTTCAGTTTAAGTACGAGTTTCTCGATTTTCTGCTTGTCCGTGGTGGTGCACTGGATCTTGCCGATGTGGAACCTGCTCGTGGAATTCGACGTGTGAATATTGAGGATATTCACGTGGGAGCGGGCGATGACCGACGTGATGTCTTTAAGGAGCCCCACGCGGTCTATCATAACGATCCGGAGTTCGGTTTTGGTTGGGATACGTTTCGTTCCACGAAGCGAATCTTTTTCTTTTATCGACGCCCTGATGTGGTCTCGCGCGGTAGAAGTAGCAACAAACCCGAGCCAATCCTCGGACGGACGTTTGCCCTTCTGGGTGATGATCTCGACCAGGTCTCCGGATTGGATCTTGTGGTCCATGGCGACAAATTCGCTGTTCACTTTCGCGCCCACGCATGTGTTCCCGATGTCCGAATGGATCTGGTATGCCAGATCAACCGGCGTCGCTCCGGCGGGAAGATCGAAAACATCTCCCTTGGGCGTTATCACGAAGATGCGGTCTTTGAAAAAATCTATCTTCATGGACTTGAGGAATTCTTCAGGATTTTTTTGCACCGTTCCGTTCCACGAGAGCCAGTTCCGAAGCTGCTGTACCCATGTTATTTCCTTCGCCATTTTTTTGAAGGTATCCGTGGCATTACCGGGTAGATTTTTGCTCTGTTCGTACATCCAGTGCGCGGCGATCCCGTTCTCGTTCTCTTCGTGCATTTCCTTCGTCCGTATCTGGAACTCGATGAATTTCCCCTCCGGGCCGATCACGGTGGTGTGGAGGCTCCGGTAGTTGTTGCTTTTAGGGAGTGCAACGTAATCCTTGATGCGGCCGGGGAGCGGAGGCCAGTACTTGTGAATGATGCCGAGGACTGCATAGCACTCCGCAACCGTTTTTGTGATGATCCGCACGGCGACCAGGTCGTAAATCTTTTCTAAATCCATATTATACCGTTGGAGCTTGCGGTAGAGGCTTGCGTACCGCTTCGCGCGGAGATCTATCACGGAGGGGTCCAAACCGTTCTCGTGGAAGATCCCCGCGATGACTCCCTTGAATTTTTTAAGATATTTGAGGCGCGCTTCGTATGCGTCGGGGACGGTTTTTTTGAGCCATTCGTATTCTTTTGGGAAAAGATATGGGAACGCGAGGTCATGGAGCTCGCCGCTTAAGTTCTGCATGCCGAGCCGGTAGGCGATAGGGGCATAGATCTCGTCGGTTTCGAGCGCGATCCTTTTTTGTTTTTCCCGCGAGACCGCGCCAAGCGTCCGCATGTTATGCAGGCGGTCGGCGAGTTTTATGAATATCACGCGGAGGTCCTGCGAGAGCGCAAGGATCATTTTGCGGAGATTTTCTACTTTCGCTTCCGCGCCGCGGTACTTGATATGGCTAAGTTTGGTTACGCCGTTTACCAGGAATGCGACATCCTCGCCAAACTCTTTTTTTATCGTCTCAAGAGTGACTGCCGCATCTTCCACGGTGTCATGAAGAAGCCCCGCCGCGACGGTTGCTTCGTCGAGTTTCCACTGGTTTAAGATCTCCGCGGCGGCAAGCGCGTGATTAAAATAGGGCTCTCCCGTGTTGCGTTTCTGTTTGGAGTGCGCCTTCTCCGCGAGTATGTAGGCGCGGCCGATAAGCCCTGCCGGGTATTTTTTGATTGTTTCCCGGATGGTCATTCATGAAAAGTATCAAGTATCAGGCGTCAGGTATCAAGTGTCGCGGAGTAAAAAAGAGGGATCGCGTGTTCGTGATCCCTCTTTTGGTCACCTCTTAGGTTTCTCCTTCTTTTTTTCTCCCGGCGGCTGGTTTTTTCCATGCTTTATATGCGTCGGTAAGCTCTTCTTCCGTTTCGGGTTTTTTGTTCATCACGAAGGCGCAATCGGGGTAGCGGGTGCATGCGTAGAACGGTTTCCCGCGGCCGCGGGATTTTTTAAGAACTACGTCGCCGATCAGTCGTTCTTCATCTGGCCATTTGCCATTTGCTATCTGCCATTTACAGTTGGGGCATTTAAAACCGGTCTTTTCCCATATTCTTGCGATGCCCTTGCACTTTGGGTAATCACTGCATCCCAGGAAAAAACCGAAGCGGCCGCGCTTTACCTCCATCTTCTTTCCGCAAATAGGACAACGCTCGCCTTTGGTTTTCTCTTCAAGTTCTTTTATCTTTGCCGCCTCCTCGGGCATGGGAAGCGTTACCTTGCTTCCGGCTTCGGGACACGCCATAAACTTTCCCATCCGTCCGAATTTGATGACCATCGGCTTCCCGCAATGCGGGCAGGGGGTTTCCGAGACCTCCGTGTGCTTTTCGACGCTTGCTTCTTTTTCGGTCAGATGTTTTTTGAATGGGCCATAGAACTCTTCGCAGACCGTGACCCAGTTTATTTTTCCTTCCGCGATCTCGTCCAATTCTTCCTCGATGTGCGAAGTGAACCCGACATCCACGATCTCGGGGAAGTGCTCTACCAATATGTCGTTCACTATCACGCCGATCTCGGTTGGATGGTAGCGTTTTTCCACCTTCTCAACATAAGTGCGCTCTTGAATGGTGGAAAGGGTGGGCGCGTAGGTGGATGGCCGGCCGATACCCGCGGCCTCGAGGGCCTTGATGAGCGTCGCGTCGTTGTAGCGGGGCGGGGGCTCGGTGAAATGCTGGAATGGAGACAATTCCTTTAAATTAAGTTTCTCGCCCTTTGCGAGCTCGGGGAGCATTCCTTCTACCTCCTCCTCGCCGTTTTCGTCTTTTCCTTCCGTGTAGACGCGGATGAAACCGTCGAATTTTACCGTCTGGCCGTTCGCGCGAAAGATATATTTTGCTTTTTGAGAACCCCCCTCCTTCGCTGAAACTATAGAGGGCAGGCTGGCGGAGGCGGCTTCGATATCCGCGGTTGTCTGCTCAAGAAGGGCGGGTTGCATTTGGCAGGCGATCGTCCGTTTCCAGATAAGATCGTAGAGGCGCTTTTCTCCGCGGTCAGTGCTCGCGGGAAGACCCGCCTTCGCTCCGGCTCCGGCGGACAAGCCGGATACGCGCTCCGCGAGGTTTGTGGGGCGGATCCCTTCATGCGCCTCCTGCGCGCCCTTCGAGGTCGTGCGGTAGAAACGCGGCTCGGGAAGCTGATACTCTTTGCCGAATTCTTTTCCGATAACATCCTTAGCCTGGGCTAGCGCGCTTTTCGCGAGGTTTACGCTGTCTGTGCGCATATAGGTGATGTGCCCTTTTTCATAGAGCCGTTGGGCAAGTACCATTGTCTGTTTTGCGGAGAAGCCGAGTTTCCGTGCCGCTTCCTGCTGGAGGGTCGAGGTGGTGAAAGGGGGCGCGGGAGTGCGGGTCACTTCTCGTTTTGAAACTTCGGCTATCGTGTACGAAGAGCCCTTAAGGTCTGCGAGGATGGTTTTCGCTTCGCCTTCGGTCTTGAGCCCCATCTTCCCGACGGGCGCGCCATCTCTCGCGTGGAGATGCGCGGCGAAAGTCCGCTTTTCTTTCGGCTTGGAGAAAAGCGCGTCAATGGACCAGTATTCTTCTTTTATGAATTTTTCTATCTCCCGCTCGCGCTCGACGATGAGCCGCACGGCAACGCTTTGCACCCGGCCGGCGGAGAGGCCGTAGCGCACCTTCCTCCAAAGGAACGGAGAGAGTTCGTAGCCTACAAGGCGGTCCAGAACCCGGCGCGCCTGTTGGGCGTCAATGAGGTTCAGGTCAAGCCCGCGGGGTGTTTTGAGCGCCTCTTCAATGGCGCTTTTCGTTATCTCATGGAACACTATCCGCTTTATGCGCGGGTCGGCTTTTCCGGCGCGGAGGTTCTCGTCGCTTCCGAGCCCCAAGGCCTGCACGAGGTGCCACGAGATCGCTTCTCCCTCGCGGTCTTCGTCAGTCGCGAGAATGATCTCCTTAGCGCTCTTCGCTTTTTTCGCGAGCGAAGAGATCACCTCCTTGGCTTTCAAGGGGATGCTGTAGGTTGGGTGGAAGTTGTGGAGCACGTCGATCGAGAGCTTGCTCTTCGGCAGGTCGCGCACGTGGCCGTAGGAAGATTCCACAACATAGCCCTTGCCGAGAAATTTACTTATCGTCTTGGCTTTCGTGGGGGATTCAACAATGATCAGATTCATAAAAAGTTCAAAAATAAAAGATCAAATATCAAAATTAAAAAAAACTTCGCCGAGGGCGAACAGAGCTTATTTTCATTGCCAATGTTCTCATTTTGATCTTCGGTTTTTGATATCTGATTTTTATATGGTATATCCCGTGCCACTTTCTCGTATTATATTTTTTATAGTGAGAAAACTCACCGTCCTGCTTGCGACGTTGGTTTTAAGATTAGTGAGTTCGATGATTTTGTCAATTGAGAGGGGAGTTTGGGATTCTTTGAGCGCGCGGATGACCAAGGCTTCTTCGGGAGTTTCCGCATCGGCGGTGAGCGAGTTTGGAGTAGGAGTTATGCCGAGTGCCTCGAGAATATGCCCCGCTTCCGTTACGAGTTCCGCGCCCTGCCGGATGAGCGCGTGGGAGCCTGCGAAGTTCGGATGCGTTGCCGGCCCGGGAATAACGAACACTTCCCGATTTTGCTCGGTCGCAAAGCGTGCCGTTGCGAGCGATCCCGACTGGCGCGGCGCCTCGATCACCGCCACGCCCCGCGAGAGGCCGCTTATGATCCGGTTCCGCTCCAAAAATCGGTAGGGGAGGGAGGGCGCTCCCGGTGGATATTCCGAAATGAGTCCGCCGCCGCACTCCAGGATTTTTTTCGCCAAGTCCGCGTTCATCCGGGGGTATGGGGCATCCACGCCGTTTGCGAGGACGGCGATCGTTTTCCCGCCTGCCTCAAGCGCCCCGCGGTGCGCCGCGGCATCGATTCCCAGGGCAAGCCCGCTTACGATAAGGCATCCCGCGCGCGCGAGTTCCCCTGCAATTTTTTTTGCGGTCGTTTTTCCGCCCTCGGTTGCCTTCCGGGTTCCCACGATCGCGACGGAACATGGCGCCGCGGGGATTTTTCCCCGCACATATATCCCGAATGGAGAGAATGGGATTTCCTTAAGGAGCTCCGGGAAATCCGGATCTTCGCGGAGTATCAGGCGAACCCCGTGTTTTTTAAATTTTTCCCACTCATCATCGGGGTGCGCCTTTGTGGCGGGCGCTATCGTTTCCCAGGCTTCTTTCCATGTCCGTCCGATCTTGACGGCCGCAATGCGGCGGTAATCGTTATCAAGAGTCAATGCGATGCAATGGTAAAATGGCGCTTCTTCCATAGGCACATTCTAAAGCATACACTGTCGGGAGCAAAAGAGGGATTCGTCTTGGTCCACGCACCAGAGTGCCACTGGCATCAGCCTGCGCGGTGGCGGTTTTCCGATAGGCATTCGGTGCGGGATTTCGCGCTCCGAATACAAGAAAAGACCGATGTCCCGAGAGTGAGTTTCTGGAGCGCTTCATATTCTGATATAATAGAAAGGTATGAATATCCTAGGACTTCCCGGCGGAACCCTTTCCCTCCGCAAGGTTCTTATGATAAGCGGGATCATTATTGCGGTGAGTATTCTCGCTCTTGGGTTTGGGATCCGCTGGTTTTCCGGAGATTTGAACGCCGAAGCGCGCGCGGTTTCCGCCCTGCGAGAGAGGCGGCAAATTCTCTTGAAGGGATCGGAACTCTTCGCGGTTTTGAAAGATTCGGAATCTAAAGCGGAT
>CAYTEE010000032.1:0-7815 GCA_964436785.1 uncultured Candidatus Saccharibacteria bacterium | reverse complement strand
GCAAGGAGGTTCGCCGCCACAACGTCTTTGATGCTTACAAAATCCCGAGTTTCTTTTCCGTCCTCGTACACCGTGATAGGCACGCCCGCGAGCGCTTGGCTTACAAAGATCCGAAGCGCGCCGGAGTAGAGGTTCTTGGGCGACTGCCGCGGCCCCTGAACGATGGAGTAGCGGAACGCAGTCGTGGGGATCCCATATGTTTTCCCAAGCCGCATGGCGAGTTCCTCGAGCGCGAATTTTGAAAGCCCGTAGGAATTCGTGGGGGTGACTTTCTGATCCTCCTGGAACGGAATGAACTGCGCGGAGGTCCCGTGGCCACACATAATGTCGAATTGTTTTTTTCTGAAATTTTCAAGCGTCCGGAGTTCGGGATAAAATGATTTTCCGTTATGGCGGCAACGATACTCGCCGTCTCCATAAACGAACTGCGAGCTCGCAAGAATAACTTTTTTTATAGGCAAGCGTTTTAGAACCGCAACTTCGTAGAGAAGTGCGGTAGAAACGGTATTCGTCTCAAAAAATTTGCTGAAATCGGGCCGCTGGTCCTGATATGCGGCGAGGTGATAAACGGCCGAAACCCCCTTAAGCGCACGCTCCCAGACACGCTTTTCGCGCACATCGCCGCGCATAAGCTCAAATCCCTTCCCCAGAACATATTTCGGCCACCTGCCGTTGTGAACCGGCGGCTCGAGATTATCCAATATCCGCACTTTATACCCAAGCTTCAAAAGCGCGTCCGCGGTGTGGGACCCAATGAATCCAGCTCCTCCGGTGATAAGTATTTTCATAAGTCACAACTTAATCTTTCTTTTAAGTATCGCCGACCAAATCCTGTCTTAAAATATTTTTCTCTTGCAATTGCCCTTTCCCTACTTAAACATGCTTCATAATACACGAGGGTTAACGGTCGGCGATACTTAGTAGATTCAACTTCCCCATTTTGATGTTTCTGAAAACGCTCATGGATATCGCCTGTCCAACCAACGTATAACTTATGATCCTTCTTGCTTTTCAACACATAAGTATAAAACATAATATCTCATGGACCCAACCCGCCCGCAACGCCTGAGAAAGCTCAGCCTTGCGATGGCGGGCGGGTGAATCCCGCTCCTCCGGTTATAAGCGCCCTAGATTTCATGCTGCTTATTCCACAACGTTTCAAATTCGCCCATCCACACGTTCAAAATAGCCATGTTTTTCTTTTCTTTCCCCACGAGATAGAACGAAAGAATGTCCCGGGCCGTGGCGGAATGATCTACCGCTTTCTCGCGCTTCTCTGCAATACAAAGAATATTGGGAAGCGTGTTTATGCCGACGCTGTCCCGGATAGACTGCGGAAGGAAGGAAGCGATGGCGTCCAACGGCTTCGCCCCTTTATAACCCGCTCGCTTGCTGAGATTATTTTTGGTGCGCACCACTTCGCGCACGGTAAATCCGAGTTTCTCCAGAACGAATCGGTACTTCTCTTCAAACCACCCGTCATAGTGCAGCGCCCACTGCGCTTCATGAGAGCCGAAAACATGGCGAAGCAAAACCGATTTTTCCCGAAGATCTTTTGACGCGATAAAATCCTCGGCGCATCCTTCAAAATCCGGAGTTTCCACAACCAATGTCCCACCGGGCACGAGCCATTCGTGCCAGCGCATAAGAAGCACGAGCGCCTGCACCCGGTCGAAATGCTCCAAAACATGGTGATTACGGATCTCCTCGATACTCTCCTTCGGATACCGGAGCGTCCGAAGGTCAACGTACCGATCCGCTTTCGCGGTTGCAATAGTATGTTCCTCTTTTGGGAAATCAATATTTACATATCCCTCAAGATATGTTTCTCCGCATCCTAAATGAAGTTTTACTGGTTTTGTTTTATCCATAATAAACAGATTGGCGCATGCGAAGATAAAGAAAAACCGCAACACGGTGAAAGAATTTATATACCACCTTTGGAAAAAATGATAGCACAAATTGAAGCCACACTCCCGGATTCCACGGATATGCCCGGAATGCGCTTTTTAAATATTCTCTTGCCTCCATTTTCTTTCCGAGCCGTAAACACTTCCCCGCAATGATCTGGAGGAAATAGGAATTCGTCCCGGGAAAACGCTTAATAAAATCCTTATGCTTCCCGTATACAATAAGATCTGTTTTGAGGTACGGCTCGAGCTGATGGCTCAAGCGGTATCCGCGATGAACATAGATCCTGAGAAGCGCATCTTTGACGAACCGGAATTCATACTCCCTCGCAAGGCGGAGAAACATCTCATAATCTTCTCCTGTTTTCACCTCTTCATCATATCCGCCAACCGCGATAACCGCCGACTTCCGGAGCATCGGGTTCGAGGCGGAACCCGTAAGGGTATCCCGATGCCGCACCGCATATTCATACACATTGCCATCAAGCCTTGGGGTAATAGTCTCGAACACATGCCCCGATTCCTCTTCGACATGAATATACCCTCCGTAAACAAACCCTACTCTCCTCGATGTATCGGCAGCAAACATCCGATACTGCTTCTCGAGTTTTTCGTGGAGCCATTCATCGTCATCGTCCAAAAACGCGACATAATCCGATCTCGCTTCCGTAATACCAATATTCCTGGCCTTGGAGATGGCGGATAGTAGGTGTTTCACGTAACGGATCCTCTTGTCGTTAAATGAACGCGTTACGGCTTCGGTTTCGTCCGTAGAGCTATTATCAAGAATAATGAGCTCAAAATCCTCGAGCGATTGCGCAAGAACGCTCGCAATAGCCCTTTTAAGCATCACGGCGCGGTTCCAAGTGGTTATGATCGCGGAAACCTTCGGCATGGGAAAATCATACACGACTTAATCTCTTGAAGAAACGGGCTCGTATTTCCGCATCACCGCTCGGTAGCGGATCCAAGAAAGCGCCCGCGAAAGCATTCCGGCAGGAACAATGGCGGCACACAATAAAAAAACATAAAAAAGAAACGACGAACCCCCATGGGCACGCCATTCGCGAAGATATCTTCGCGCGCGCGATTTGTCTTTGATAATGAGGGAGCCAGCGAACCCCTTAAAAAACCATTCACGGCGGGCGTGGTCTATCTTTTCATGAAGGATTGCAAATCGTTCGGGAGATATCGACTTCATTAACTTTATTTGACGCTCAAGCCAATCAAAAAGGAGAACGTTGGTATCCGCCGTTTCTGTCCAGTACGTTGCCTGAAACGAGAGATTGGCCCGATGGAATCGCAGATGACCGAATACGTTATCAATATAAAAAAATATTGCTCCCTGGAGCGCGAGCGCGAGCCACAGGTAGTGTTCGTCAGCCCGCCGGAACGCATCCCGAAATCCGCCGCTACGGTCTACCTTCTTTCTTTTTAAAAACGTCCCTAGGAGATTAATAAAGTTATGCTCCACGAGCGTCTCGAGCGTAACCTCAGAAGCGTAGTGGAGAAGGAATTTTTTAAGCTTCTCCGGTTCGGCGTCATCGAAGTAGCGAATATCCGCATAATAAACATCCGCATCATGCTGCTTTGCCGTTTTGACGAACGTTTCGCAGGCATGATGGAGAAGAAGATTATCGGCATCAAGGAAGGAAACATATTCCCCTTTCGCTTCCCCGAGTCCGTGATTTCGCGCCGCCGATTGGCCTTGATTTTCTTTGTAGAGATAACGGACGCGGGAATCTTCAGCCACGACTTTTTTCACGATCAAAGCCGTCCTATCCTTCGATCCATCGTCAACGACGATAACCTCAAGATTACGGTAGGTTTGTTTTAAAACCGAACGAAGCGTTTCTTCAATAAACGCTTCTCCGTTGTAGACCGGAATAACAATGGAAATAAGGGGAGCATCGCTCATAATGGCAGGTTTATTTCCCTAAACAGCCTCCGGAAACGGCATTCGTAAGTATGTTCGGCAAGTGTCCTCCGATACGCGGCCTCGGCTATCCGTTCGCGCTCTTCGGGATGGGCAAGATAAAATTTGATCTTTTTCGCCAAATCTTCGAGAGAAGAATAGAACACCGTCTCTTTGTCCTTCTCGTAATAATCTTCAATGCCCCCCGAATGGCCCGAAATGACAAACGCCCTGCATCCCGCAAGCTCGAACGGGCGTGCGTGGATATGAAGCGTTGGGAAATGAAGATAGGCGCGGATGTTATCTATGAGATGAATATCCGGGACAAGCCGGTTCATCGATTTCTTCAAAAAGAGTCGCGCAAGGGCGCGCGGAGCGAAAAATCCTGGTCGGACGTTCAAGTTCAGATTTATCTTACTCCGCGAGATTATCTCGACCATCTTCTCCTCCGATATTTTCCCATTGGGCCCGCCCGACCCGTCCGAACGGTTCATCCGGGCGGGCTGAACGACCCCAGTCGTTCGGGCGGGCCATCCGAACCCGAATGCCTCAACATTGATCCCTTCTCGGGCTAATTGGCGAAGCACTGCGGCGCGCGGACCTTTATACTGCCCCACGAAGCTTACGTTGATGTCCTTTTGAAGATCGAGTGGCTTAAAAATATCCTTATTGCATGCCCACTGAGAATGAACCACGTTTTTGGATCCGGCGTCACGGTATCTCTCTACTGCTTTTGCATCAGTAGTTACGATCCAAGAGAAATACGGCGCCCAATGGCGCGAATAATTCCAAAACCGCCAATAATCGTCCGAAAACCATGCCAGTGTTTTCGTTTTTGTTTCGTTTTTAATTTTTAAAAGAATTTCCCGGTCCAGCTCGTCGGTATACATGAACGCAAAAAACAGATCGGGGTTCTCGCGCCGGATCAGCGCAAAAAGCTCCTCGTTGAATTTTTGCCGTCCTACTTCAAGGATCCTATCGAACGGATGCTCAATAACCTCAACACCCGGCAGAGAACGAAGCGTCGAGAAAAAATTGAGATATTCGAAACTCCATCCGCGCCCGGGATCATAGAGCTCATAGCGCAAGCCAGCGTAAAGAATCTTCATAGAAAGCGTTCTTATAACAATATCATGCCAGAAACACCCACAAAATGGAACGGGACAGCATTTCTGCTGTCCCTTGGTGAAAGTCACGCCTACCTCGCGGCGCGATACGCTTCGAATGCAGCTTTCACGATCTCATCCCGATGCGTAGGAATGAGTTCATCCCACGGCATTGCATCCTTCGAGAAGAAAGCTCCTTGGAGGGAGGTAGTAGCGCACTCGCCGTCAGTGCCCTCAACAACGTAGACCTGGGCGAGATAGTAGCCTCGCTTCTCATCCCAAACCTCCAGAGTGACGTCAGGATCAGGAAGTTCTGCCGGAGAATCAATGATCAAATGCTCCTCATGAAGAAGACGCCGATAGGCGGCGTAGTTGATCTCATTCCTCATGTGGAGTACTCCCGGAATATGAAGCTTCCCAGGATACGGCTCCGTGGGAACTTCCGACAGAGACGGCCTCCGGGCAAGATACAACTCACCTCTCCCGTTGAAGAGAGCGATCTCGGTCGAGATGTTCTTCTTCGTCCGAAGATGGGCCTCGTAGACTCTCCCGGGAATTCTTGCATTCCGTTCCTGAGTCTGCTCGATCTTCTTGAGAACCACTACCGCGATTTCTTCTTCTTCCGGCCTCCATCGAGTGTTGTCGTTCGGTCCACTCCCTATGAAAAGTTCTTGCACTTCCCAAGGAAGAGATGCACCGCTTCTCAGAGTCTGGTGGATCTTCTTGAGAACGACGGCGCCAACTCGTCCCTCCTCGCTGGTCCATTCTGGATTCTCAGCGTTGATCTTCTCCGCCATCTTTCTTCTCCTTTATCGGGAATGGGTCGTTGAGAGTCAATTATGCTAAAACCATTATACAACGAGCAAATTAAAAAGTCAATTCCCTCTTATTTCACGGCGAATACCCGAAAATCTCTCTCGGGAATGATCTTTTTTACGTTATCCCATTCCTCGTCCGAAAATCCCTTAAAAAGAACAACATATCCGCGCAATACCGATCCCTCGATTCCCGCTTCTTGGGGAGAATATTGCGGAAACAAGATCTTGTACCCTCCAATGGCGGGGGCGATAAATTCCAAATTGTTTTTGAGCTTTTTCTCTCCTTTGTAATATACATCGTACTGGAACCACTCTTTTCCGGGAACTTCAAAGTCGTCTATTATAATGATCACCTTCGGGACAGGGGCGAGCGCCGTGAGCTCATCCAAGATCGGCCAATAGTCGTACCAGTGAGCATCAAGAAAAACGAACGAGAATGCGCCGAGGCGGTTTTGGCTTACAAGATTAGTTATCGCGCGCGGAGAGGAATCCCGGATCAAGGCGACGTTTTTTGAATCCCGCAAGCGCCATGCGCTCTCGCGGTAGTATTCTCCCGCAAGTTCTACGGTATATACGGAAATATTCGGAAAGACTTTCGCGAGATAGAGAGTGGTATCCGCATGATACGTTCCCGTCTCAACGCAGCTCGTAATCGGAAGTTTCGCGAAAAGCGCCACAAGTTCCTGCCACTGTTTATCTCCATGGAAGGCCTCCGCGTACATGCGAAACCGATAGGGAATGAACGCGCGCTTTATCCGCGAAGGAAAATGTTTCGCGGCGCGCACAAATTTAAAAATAAACGGAGCTCGTATGCGCAAAAAATGCTTAAGGGAATTCATTGTGGAATTCCTTAATAATATTCCGTAACCGCAACGAAGTAAAACGGCTTCATTAGAAATCACCCGCCGGGTCTGCTACTATTGGATTGCATGTTCAAGGGCCTTATATATCTTCTTTTCAATAACCAAACCCTCCGCCAAACCGTCATTAAAAACACGTTTTGGCTTACGGTGGCAAACGTCGCCGGAAGAGCAATTCGAGCGATCATCGTTATTTACGCCGCGCGCGTTTTGGGTGCCGAAGGCTACGGCGTATTTTCCTATGCACTTGGCTTCTCGGCACTTTTCATCGGATTCAGCGACCTCGGCATCACCGGAATATTAAGCCGCGAGCTTTCGAAGGGGCTTGGCCGGGGACAAAAGATAATAGCAACGAGCTTTTTCATCAAGCTCACTCTTACGCTTGCTACCTATATAGCCGCGCTCATCGGCGCATTTACCGTCATGCCCGTTGCCGCAGCAAAGATAATCATCCCGCTCATAAGCTTGTCTCTTGCGCTGGACGGTTTCCGCGAGTTCGGGTTCGGCGTTACCCGATCATTTCAAAAGATGGAAATTGAAGCGGGAGTAACGGTCGCGTATCAGATCGGGAGCGTTATCGTGGGATTTGCGGCTCTTCTTCTCTGGAAAACTCCCCTTTCCTTGGCGCTTGCCTATGCATTCGGGAGCGCGCTTGGAGTCATCCTCATCGCCCGCTACCTGAAAGAATATCTGCGAAATATACGAGCAAATTTCGATCCCGTACTGGTAAAATCGATCCTCTATGACGCGTGGCCGTTCGCCATCACGGCCTTCGGCAATCTCATTCTTCTCTATACCGATACTATCTTTCTCGGATGGATGAAGGCCGAGGTTGATGTGGGATACTACAACGCAGCATCAAAAATACTCCAACTTATGAACCTCGTGCCGAACTTATTTATCTATGCGCTTTTCCCCACGCTCACCCAGCGCATCATGACGAAGGAAGCGAAGCCCCTCATCGAAAAATCTTTCGCCTTGATGGTACTGTTGGGACTCCCTATCGCCGTGGGGGGATTCTTGATGCCGGAATTCATTATTAATCTTGTTTTCGGGAAGGAATACGAACTCGCAATACCGATCTTCAGAATACTCATACTCCTCACCGCGATCAGCTTTCCGGTCGCGATCGTGGGCTATTCGCTTCTCGCCCACAATCGACAGGCATATGTGGTGAAATACACGCTGGGAGCGGCGGCCTTGAAT
>CAYTEE010000031.1:2592-8071 GCA_964436785.1 uncultured Candidatus Saccharibacteria bacterium | reverse complement strand
TCGAGAGGGGCGGAACCTGTCGGATCGCGCCGGTCAATATAATAAAGGATCGAGTGTGGTTGCCCGCCCAAGAGATATTCCCCGCGAAGGATCGGCTTTGAAGAAGCAATCGGCTCGGGCTTCGGAAATGTTTCGGGAGCGTACAAAGGGAGCGCCTCGGCCATAAAGTTGTGCCAGATAGGAACAGCGGCGAGAATGCTCGATCCGCTCCGGTGCATCGGCTTGTTGTCGTTATTCCCCGCCCACACGCCGACCACAAGCGACGGCGTATACCCGACCGTCCATGCATCACGATAATCATTCGACGTCCCGGTCTTCAGCGCAACATCGTAATTCGGAAACACAGTAAGCCCCAAGCTGTTCTGAAAAAGCCCCGCGCGCGCGGACTGGTCGGAGAGAATATCATTCACAAGCCGTACCGACTGGGGATCTGCGGCCTGTTCCGCCCCGCTTCCGTCCTGCTGGTCTTCGTAGGATTCAAGTATATTCCCTTTGGCGTCCTTCACTTCGAGGATCATCGTCTGCGGCCGACGAGCGCCGTCTCCCGCCAAAACCGAGTACCCGCCGACGAGCTCGATCAACCGCACTTCGCCGCCGCCCAAAACCAACGAGAGTCCGTACCGCCGCGGGTCCTGTAATGTGGTGATGCCAAGCTTGCTAACAACATCAAGCGCATCGCTCAAGCCCACAAGATAGAGCACCTGAACCGCCGGGATATTAAGCGACTGCGCGAGGGCGATCCGAAAACTTACCGGCCCGCGCTCTCCTCCGTCAAAATCTTCCGGGTGGTAGCATTTCTCGTTTTCGTTTTTTCGGTCCACAATGGCGGGGCAAATCGGATTATTCGAAACAAATTCTGTCGGCACGTCGAATACCGTCGTCTCCGGCGTGTATCCTTTTTCGAACGCGGCAAGATATACGAACGGCTTAAGCGCCGATCCGGGCTGGCGCCTGCCTTGGGTTGCCACATTAAAATTCCCCTCGTTCGCCACGTCAAAATAGTTGCGCGACCCGACCAGGGCAAGGATCTGCCCGGTTTTCGGGTCCTCTGCAACAAGCGCGGCATTCTTTCCGTCGTAAAGCTTGTCGTTTTGCGCCGCTCCTTCCGCAACCACCCGCTCGGCCACCTCCTGAAGCTTCTGATCAAGCGTAGTGACCACGCGGAGTCCCCCGGTGCGGACAACCTCTTCGCCGTATTTTTGAACCAAATAATCCTGAACGGCAACGATAAAGTGCGTTGCCACCCCGCCCTGTCTTTGGGGCTGGAATTCGAGCTTTGTTTCGAGGGCCGCCTTGAGCTGCTCCTTATCGATCTTTCCGGCTTCCGCCATTTTATTCAAAATATATTCCCGCCGCGCCATGAGCTCATCTACGTGGCTCCCGAACGGCGAATAATAACTCGGCGCCCGCGGCAACGCGACCAAAAGGACGCCCTCCCCTAATGTGAGGTCTTTTGCCGATTTCCCGAAATAGCCCTGGCTTGCGGCCTCGATGCCGTACGCCGTCGGTCCATACGGAATTTCGTTCAAATAAAATTCCAGGATCTTATCTTTGGGGTACCGGCGGGTAAGCTGGAGCGCGAGGATCAGCTCCCTGATCTTCCGGGAAAACGTTTGTTCGGTCGAAAGGAACGCGTTCCGGGCAAGTTGCTGAGTGATCGTGGAGCCACCCTGGACGATCCTGCCACGCGTCACGTTCATCCACACCGCGCGCAATATGCCGCGCCAATCCACACCCGGCCCTTCATAAAAATTTTCGTCTTCGGTGATCACCGTCGCATCCTTGACGAACTGCGGAATTTCATCGAGCGGGATGACCGTCCGCTTCTGGCCGGCGCTTACTTCATAAATGATGCTTTTTCCGGTCCGATCGTAAATTTTTGTCGACTGGGCGATGTTGCGTTCGGAGATCTGGTCCACCGAGGGCAAATCCTTCGCGAGATAAAAAATTGCCGAGAGAAACACAACCCCGCCAGCAAGAATAATGACCAGAAAAAATAAAAGGATTCGTTTCATTGCGTTGTTGCGTTGATTTGTTTGATTCTTCTTTAGCTTCCTTAATTATCAACAAAGCCGCCCCGCTTGTCTATGCGGGGCGGCCAAAACGCCCGTGCGGCAATACTGCGCTACTGCTCTTCTTCACTCGCTTCGTCTTCATCGTCCCCATCCGTTTCGTCGTCGTCTCGGGAGCCGGGGAAGTAACCGGGGTCGGCGGGGTCAACTTCGCCGTCGTCGCCATCTTCAGGCCCCGAGAGAAATGGTCTCTGTAGTTCGCCGATCATACTGTTTCAAAAATTGGTCGACCTTTGCTTTTATTCCCTAAAATAATCTTCCTAAAAAACCTTGCCCAAGCAAGTATATGGCACAACTTCTGTTTGTCAACGGCTCCTTCCCGCATGCCCAGGGGAGCGGATTCCGTAGGGTTAATAAGGGCTACGAAAGGCGCCGCCTCATCTCGCAGTCCCGAGAAGCAAGGTACGCAACGGCAAGCGCGTCGCTTGCATCATCGATCACGCGGAGGTCCGGCCTCCCGAAGATCGCCCGAACCATTTTCGCAACCGCCTGTTTATCCGCCAATCCATAGCCGGCAACCCCGCTCTTTACTTCGCTCGGAGAGTACTCCAGCACTTCGAGCCCCTGGCGTATGGCGAGCGCAATAATGACCCCGCGCGCTTGAGCTACCCCGATCGCCGTTTTGCGGTTCTTCGCAAAATATAACTTCTCGATCCCTAATATCTTCGGACGATATTTTCGGATAAGAGCGAGAGCCCCCTGATGCGCTTCGTCGAGCGCCTCTGCGTCGTCCGGGGAAGAAATTTTCAAAATTCCGGCCTCAAGGATCGAGAGGGAATTTCCGGCAACCTTAATAAGGCCATACCCGATGCGCCGCGAGCCGGGATCTATGCCTAAGATGATCATGGCGCTCCGTTAGTAACAACCGCACGGACATCCTCGCAAGACTCAAGGTCTTTCGCGAGCCGGGCCAGCTCCTCTTTTTCCGCGGAAGAAAGAATTTGCGGGGACCGCGGCTTCCACGAGTTGCCGCTCTGTTCAAAGACCCACAAGACACTGCCGGTTTCGGCCCATTTTGCGCCGTGGCTATTTAATGTCTTTTTTACCTCGGAAGCTGTCCGATTCTTGTTATCGGTCGCCACCTCGATAATAAGCGCAACCCCGTTCCTGTCGTACGCCCCAAAGATGCACTCGGAAAGATCCTCCCCGCCTCCCGAAGCGCGCCCGATCGCGCGCTCGATCGCGTCGTTTGAAATATTGCTTTCTTTCGCCTTAAGTATCGCGGTGCGAAGACGCGGGTTAAATTTTGGATCGGGTTCCTGTTTCGCGGCCGCGGAAATAGCCTGGAGCACTTTTGAAAAAAGCTTGCCCCGCTTTAAATCGGTAATTCCTTTTTGGTGTTTTATCTGAGTCCACTTATTGTGTCCCGACATGGCTATGCCCTTAAAACGGGCATGAGGATATAAAAATAAGAGCCCTCCCCGGGAGACTTAAGGAGCGCCGGTTTGTTATCTTCGTTCAGCCCCAAGTATACCTCTTCGCTTTTAAGCACTTTGAGCCCATCCGAAAGGTACCGCCAGTTGAACGTGACCTCTCCCGCTCCTCCTTCGATCTTCGCGGAGAGAACGTGCCGGTTTTCGCCCAACCCCTGCTCGGTTGAGTAAAGTTCAATACTTTTTTTGCCCTGGAGCACGCGGCAATGAACCTCGCCCGCTTTTGAGCCGAATACCCCGGCGAGCTTAAGCGCATCCAAAAATTCACTCCGCCCGAGGACCACCTCCGAGGAAAACTTCTTGGGCACCACCGCGGCATAGTCTGGGAACGTGGCGTCGATAAGGCGCGAAACAAATTTCCATTGTTCCGACTGAAAAAGAACCTGGTGTTCGTCGCGGCATATTGTTGTGTCCCCCTCGCCGCCAAGGATCCGAAGCACTCCTTGTGCCGTTCGGATCGGCACCAATATCCGGAATGGGGCCTCGATATTCGTTTCAAACTTTCCTTTGGAAATTGTTTTTTCCGCAAGGCGGAAACTGTCGGTTGCCACGATCCTAAGGGCGTCAAGCGAGAAATCAAAAAGCATGGCGTTCAACTCCGGGCGGATCTCCGAAAATTGGCTGGCGGCAAGAACCTGGCCAATTGCTTCCCGAAGAACGCCGCTGTTTATTTTTAATGATTCATTTTGGTTTTTAATATGGGGAATAAGAGGGAACTCCTCCGCGGGCAGCCCTTGGATCGTCGCTTCATAGTTGTCGGTTTTTATAATTAAATTATTTCCTTTTTGTTCCAGGTTGAGCCGTTCACTGGGGAGATTATTAATAATGGCCGAGAATGCCGCGCGAGGAACCGTTATTTTCCCTTCCTCGATAATCTTTCCACTCACTAAGGAACTTACCCCGGCCTCGAGATTAGTCGTGGTGAGCTGTATTTTATTATTTACGGTTTCCATAAGGATGTTTTTTAAGATCGGGAGGCTTGAGCTTTCCCCGTCAACACGCTCGACGATAGAAAGCCCTTCTTTAAAATTAGTTTTCATCACAATAATCTTCATGGTTTATTTAATATATAAACTTGTAGTTGTTGTTATTAGTGGGTGTGTTGTGTGGAAAAATCAATTTTATCGAGGCGAAGGAATGTTTTTATTGTGAATAAGAATCGGAAGGTGCGGCTATGATTTGTAGATAATATCTTTAATAAGAATAATCTTTTGATTCAAGGATGAGTTTATATTGATCTCATGGTTGATTTTTTCATAAGAATGGATCGCGGTTGTATGGTCTCTCCCGAGCTTTTCCCCAATATATGGGTAGGACATATTCAGGATATCCCGAAGGAGAAACATCGCGATTTGGCGCGGCTCTACCACTTCTTTTTTTCGGCAACGGCCCGACAGGTCTTCTTGTTTGATCTCAAAAAACTCCGCAACAGCCTTTAAAACCTGCCCATCGCTGATGTGGCGGGAAAAACTTTGAACCGACTTTTCGATGATCTCCACCACGGCTTTTTCCGGAAGTTCCATTCCGCGCTTTTCTTGGAGAAAGAGGACCTTGTTAATAACCCCCTCGAGTTCTCGGATGTTCTTTTTTACCCTGCGGGCTATCAGGTCAACAACGGGGTCGCCCAACACCACGCCCTCCTCTTGGAGCTTTGTTTTAATGATCGCGACGCGCGCCTCGTACTCGGGATATGCGATGTCCGCGATAAGCCCGCCCTCGAAACGGGAGCGGAGGCGCTCTTCGAGCGTCGGGATCGACTGGGGCGGACGGTCGGATGATATGATGATCTGCTTATTATTTTCGTAGAGCGTATTGAATGTGTGGAAGAACTCCTCTTCCGTTTTTTCCTTCCCGCCGATAAACTGGATGTCGTCAATAATAAGGACGTCGACGTCGCGGTATTTCTTTTTTGTGTCCTCCATCCGCTTATTGCGGATCGCCCACACGACGTCGCTCGTGAATTTTTCAGATGTT
>CAYTEE010000031.1:0-2582 GCA_964436785.1 uncultured Candidatus Saccharibacteria bacterium | reverse complement strand
TACCTGGGGCGCACCTTGTTTTGGTGGATCTTTTTTATCTCGTTCCCGATCGCCTGGATCAGGTGGGTTTTCCCCAGGCCTACGCCTCCATACACAAAGAAAGGATTATATTTTGTGCCGATGTCCTTAATGATGGCGCGGGCGGCGGCATGCGCGAGTTCGTTGAACGATCCTACAATAAACGAGTCGAGGGTATAGCGGGGATTCAGGTTGCTCTCCGGGTCCGTCTTAAAATCAAGCTTGATGCGATCCTCGTGCTTATATTGCTCGTCCTGTGGAGAACCTCTTTGGGCCGGAATCGCGAAAACCTGGCTGTCCACCAGAAATTCCAGTTTTTTGGTGCTTGGGTCAAAGTTGCGGACGATGCCCAGTATGTTCTTTTGGTATTTATTCTCAACCCACTCTTTTGCGAAGTTCGAAGGAAGCGCGATATAAAGAGTCCCCTCGTTTTTATTCACCAGCCTGCTGTTTTTGAGCCATGTCGCGAAGTTTGCACGTGACACCTGGATCTCCATCTCGCCTAACGTGCGCTGCCACAATTGTTCAAGCTCCATGTCATTCATTCTATGTGGTATTAAGGTTTCGTCAAAAGCGCACAAGTTGAACGTTCTGGGGATTAGCTGTTTATAACTTTTTTACGCCAGCCGCATCCAGTGTTTCTTTGGTTGGGGAAACGTGGTACTATGGTGAAATGTCGCAGACATATCAGCCAAAAAAACGGAAGCGGGCACGGACACATGGATTTCGAGCTCGTGCGCGGGCGCATGGCGGCCGGAATGTGCTTTCGCGGAGGCGCGCGAAGGGGCGGAAGCGCCTCATCCCCTAGGAAAAGATTAGGGCAACAATGTTCTTGAGGCGGATGCGCTTGCCGCGGGAGGAATTTTCGAAATTTGCGGGTCATCGCGGGGAACAAGGCGCACTTCCCTACTTTCTTATTAAGACAAAGCGGAATACCGTGGGGCACAATCGATTCGGCATTGTTGTGGGGGGTGCGGTTGTGCGGCAATCGACGCGCCGCAATTTTTTAAAACGGCGCATTCGGAGCGCGGTGGCGCGGTGGCCGGAGTCGGCGCTTGATTTTTTAGTGATCGTCCGCCCCGCCGCCTCGGCGAATCCCCGGGATGCGCTTTCTTGCCTGGCCGGACTAAAAGATGCGCTTCGCGATGAATAATAACCATGTATAACCTTCTGATCTATAAGCCGCTTTTTAACCTCCTCTTGTTTTTCTACAACACGGTTTCATTCGGCGATCTTGGCGTCGCGATCATTCTTCTCACGCTTGTCATTCGCCTGATTCTCTATCCGCTGTTTCAAAAAAGCGTTCGGCACCAGACCGTGATGCAAAAACTGCAGCCGGAGATCAAAAAAATTCAAGAGCGGCACTCCGGCAACAGGCAGAAACAGGGAGAGGCCATGATGGCGCTCTACAAAGAACATCGCGCGAATCCGTTTTCGGGGATCCTTATGCTTATCGTCCAGCTTCCTATCCTCTTTGCGCTTTTCAGTATTTTCCGAAACATCTTAGAGCCGATAACAAAAGACGCAGTGTATGCGTTCGTCTCCATACCCGGAGTGATCAATACGCATTTCCTGGGCTTGATTCCTCTCGAACAACCGAGTATTATGATAGCAGTTTTGGCGGCTCTTGGTCAGTATTTTCAGGTGCGGTTGGGTCTCCCGAAATACGAAAAAGGGAAGACGCTGACCCCTGCGGAACGGATGGGGAAACAGATGGCCATAATTGGTCCGGTGCTTACCATCTCTATTCTCTGGAATTTTCCGTCCGCCCTTGGCCTCTACTGGCTTACCACGTCGCTATTTTCTATCGTGCAGCAACAAATTGTTAATCGTGAATTACGCCATGATACAGTGGGAAGAATTCATAACGAACACAATGACGCTCGCGGGGTTCACCGACTGGAAGGTTGAAGTTGACGAGGAGCACAAGCACGGAACGGTCTTTATCCACGACAACCCCACGCTCATCAAAGAAAACCTGCCGGTCCTGGTGGAGAGTTTTAATTACCTCATCCAGCTGATCGCGAAGAAGAACGACCAGCCCCCGATCTTTTTGGATATCAATAACTATCGGCGGGAGCGGGAAACGCTGATCACCGAACTTGCGCGGGCGGCGGCGCGGAAGGTTCTCGCGACCGGCGAGGCTATCTCGCTCCCGGCAATGAATTCATATGAGCGGCGCATTGTCCACGTTGCGCTTGCCGTGCACCCCGATGTGTTCACAGAAAGCATAGGCGCGGGGAAGGAGCGCTATGTGGTGGTAAAGCGGCTGGAAGAAAAAAATGCGGGAACGCCCGCCGAGCAGAAAACGAATTAGTTGCTTGCCGCCCCGGCAAGAGAGAGTGAATACAATTTTTGGTCGAGGCGATTTATGAAATAAAGGCGGCTGCCGAAGATTTTAATGTTCGTCGCGTCGAGAATAATTCCCGGATCGTTCCAGAGAATTGTCTGTGCGCCGCTTTGGAGGTTGATGGCGCGGAAGCCGTCCTCGGTGAACAGCGCGCGTTTTTCATACGCATCAGGAAGCGGGCTTCGAGCGAATTCCTGAGTGCTACGGGGAACCG
>CAYTEE010000030.1:7036-8422 GCA_964436785.1 uncultured Candidatus Saccharibacteria bacterium | reverse complement strand
TGCCCATCCAAAAACCCGAGAAGTTTTTTTATCTCCTCCGTCTCGCGCGGATCGACGCCATCAAGAAATATTCTCGTTGTAAGCGCGGACGGCCTCATCGGAAATCATTCAAGAATCAGCTGATATTGCCTACCCGCTTTTCGAGCATTCCAATGCGGCCATCGTCCTCCCCGGTAATACCTGCATAATAGTTTCTCTTGTTCTCGAGCCAGAGAAGTTCGAATGCATTTGCTTTTATAATCGCCTCCTCCACAAGCGCCTCGTCGAACCGCGCGGGGATCTGAAAAACGACCTTACGAGTCTCATATCGATCAAGTAATTTTTCAGCTACGAGTTTTTTAATGAACGGAATCGCTTCTTTCGCAATACCGCCGCCCATGGTAGTCTCAAAACCCTTTGCCTTCGCCTTCTTAAACATAGCTCTCGCAATCTCAAGAATTTCGTCCCGATTGATATCGTCCCTTCCCATACCAAGCGAACCCACCATATCAACCCGTCCTAAAGTAATTCTAGAAAGACGCTCAGCGCCTTTTAGCGCAAGCATCTCATCAAAATTCTTATGTGCCTGAATCGTTTCTATGTTCACTGCAAACTTTATGTAATGCTTCAGATCGTGCGGCACGAATTTCTCTATCGCCCCAAGGTATTTTTTGAGCGCATACGCACTCTCTACCATCGGAGCTACAATACCGGTCACTCCCACAATACATGCGTCATAGAGATCCCTAATCGCCTCTGGACCTCCCGTTTTTATCACAAGACCTAAGCCCGCTTTCTCAACAACGTCTTTGAGGCGCATTACTTCATTTAAACGTGCGGCCTCGGACTCAAATTCGGTCTTTATTTCAACTACATTGTAGAGCTCTTTCATCTCGCGAAGGAGCTCGACCATCTTTTTCTCGGCAATATTCATAGAATAAAGCCTATACCCGCCCCAGAAAAAAATCAAGCGCGGGTAAAAAAGCCACGGTTGCGACGCAACCGTGGCTGGTGAGTGGTGCTGTACTGTAGCGGGGACTAGCTACGGCCTTCCCCTACCTTGGAACAGAAGGTTCTGGCCAAGTCTGTGATCTTGCCCCATGCCTTCTCGGCGACGTACTCCGACTTCACGATAGAAGGCACGACGAACGGGTAGCCTTCGCGGATGAAAGCACCAACGTTCTCTGGAGTTATCCCTCCGGTTGGCACAAACTCAGCGCGCGGAAAGATGTCACGGAACTGACGCATGGGGACGATGTTTGCCTGAGGATCGAGCGTCGGTACCGGGAGGAAAAGCTTCACTACCCAACAACCAAGCTTGAGTGCCGTGCGTACCTGTGCGTCTTCCCGCGCACCGGGGATAGCCAGGATACCGTTCGTGTTCACAACCTTGATGACATCCTCTTC
>CAYTEE010000030.1:6340-7026 GCA_964436785.1 uncultured Candidatus Saccharibacteria bacterium | reverse complement strand
CACCAAGTTGCTCACGACGAACTGTGCCCCCGCGTCAATCGCCACTTGGGCACGCTCGGCCGTGTGGACCGTTCCGCAGCCCACAAGCAAGTCGTTCGTCCCTAAGTGGCGCTTCCTCAGCTCGTAAATCGCGTCAGTGTGTACGCGGGGAATCTCCATCTGCCCCGAACGGAGAAGAATCTCGATGATCGGGACGCCTCCCCGCATAAGCGCTTCGGCGATTCGCAGGTAGTCGTCCACCGTCTTCGCGTTGGCAGTTGGGACAAGACCACAAGCTTCCATCCTCCGGAGAACTTCAAAACGAAACCACTGTGCCATTTCTCCACCTCCAATGGGAAAACACCAATTCAGAAACTTCTTACAGCAAGCAGAACTCCGCCCATTGTAAATCCTTTGTTGAATTCTGTCAACTCTACGATCTCTTCTTTGCAAGCCCATACATGTCCCACCAGGTACGTCCACTAAGGCGCATAATTAATACAACCGGAAAAAGAAATAATGTAGCTACAATTTTCCATACTCGCGCAATGAACATGAACATTCTCCACGGAATGTTCCTTTGGTTCTGTTCTTGATCCAAGATTTCTATATTTCGCGATTCAGGAGATCCCGCTTCCCGAAAGAGAAAGAGTTTCTCTCTCAAAAAAGACATAAAACCAAATCTTAGCGTACCTCCATCTTGCAAG
>CAYTEE010000030.1:3341-6320 GCA_964436785.1 uncultured Candidatus Saccharibacteria bacterium | reverse complement strand
TTTTTCCATAGAAAATCCCCCTCGAGAAAGAAGAGCCGCGAGCCCCTTCTCTCCATACTGAAACGGATGGTTTGGAGGAAATTCTGCCTTGTCCTTTTCCGGACCACCCACCCTTTCGAGATCGGGCACGCTAAAGGCGATACGCCCGCCCGGCCTTAATAGGCGCGAGACCAAAGACAAAAAACCTATTGGGTCTGCCTGATGCTCTAATACTTCAAAAAAGCATACTACGTCAAACGTACCGATATTGGCTCTTCCCGCGAATGTCAAAAAATTCTCATTAAAAATATGCTCCAATTTATAAAATTGTTTCGCTATGCAATAAGCTTTTTGCGAAACATCAACGCCCCACACATCGAAGCCCAACTTCTGAGCCTCCTGCAGGAAACGCCCCTTCCCGAATCCTATCTCAAGGAGTCGTCCACTTTGCAGCGGCGGATTTTCCAAAAATTGCCGCTCGCGCCAATAAATCGGCGCCTCTTTGTCTGTATACGCCGCATTAAACTCGGCAATATCATAAAATGCCTTCCCGGCAAACTCTAACGGCCACCAAAAACGAACTCCGCAATTTTTGCATTTTTCAAGAGTAAACGTACCGTGTTTACTTAATCCCAGTTGCAACTTAACACTCGCACAAAGTGGGCATTTCTCTGGATTGTCCATATTTCTTTATTTTTGATTACGCCGCCCCATAAGACTTGTTCTTTTCCGCCAAGAATATACTGAGCGAAAATTATATTGTATATCATTTTTATGGAAAGAACTACCTTTTCGTATCAATATGGCCAATGAGCGTCCGCATCACCCAACTATTTTCCTGAATCAAACAAACAAGACCTTTCTGCCCATATTGGTGCCTTGCTCTTATAAAAAATGTCCCGCGTTCGCGTGGGGCGTCATTGCTACCCCCGGAGAGACAGTTGCATTGCGAGATCTGCGAGCGTCTGCGTACACTCTTTTGGAGAAACATCCTGCACCCTCTCGAGAGCAAAGGGGGCTCTTGGCAATATCATAGCAAGCCCCGCTCCTGTCCGTTTCTTGTCCCTGCTCATCTTCTCGAGGAGCGGACCCGCTTCGAAATCCTGTGCGCGAATATCCATTTCCTCGAGGTGCAGATTTGGCAGAAGGATCCCCCGATTCAACACCGATCCCATGCGGGATACGGAAATCCGAAACCCCTTCAAGAGCATGCCCCAGTGTGTGGCCATAATTCAGGAGGTTCCTCCTCCCATGATCGAATTCGTCCTCTTCAATGTAGGACTTCTTGATGGCGAGCCCTTTTTTCACGCCCGCAAATAGTCCCTCCTTGTTCTGCGTAAGTGTTTCAATCTCCCGCTTCACCCGCTTCAAGTCCGCGGCTTCGCTTACGTCCATAAGGAGCAGCTTTACAAGCTCCCCGATGCCGCTCCACCGATCAAGCGCGGAGAGGGTATCCACAAATCCCACGTCCACATATATCTCGTCGGGCGGATAAAATGCTCCCAGAACATTTTTGTACGAGTCGAGGTTGAGGGATGTTTTGCTCCCAATACAGCTGTCCACTTGGGCGAGAAGGGTAGTGGGCACGAAAATCCACGGGATACCGCGGTACAGAATGGAAGCAACACAGCCCGTCACGTCCTGAGTTATTCCGCCGCCTATGGAAACCAGGGTGGTATTGCGGCGCACGTCTTGCCGAAGCAGTACCCTCACAAACCCCAGCACACTTTCCATGTTTTTCTTCTCTTCCACGGCATGAAAAGGAAAAAGCCTTTCTTTGTCTATCGCGGCGAAATGCTCCGGGTAGAGACGCAAGACATTCTCGTCCACCACGTACACCGCATTCTCGAGCGAAGCGAGGCGCTTAAAAAAACCGAACTGCTCGGTAAAAGCGACTGAATACTGCTTGAAACGAGAGTTTATTGTGAAAGTATCCATAGATATAAGACTCCGCTTCTGAAATAAAAACGCAAGATCTAGCGGCTCGTGAATCCTCCGTCTATCACAATTGCCTCGCCGGTGATGTATGTGTTCTTCTCGGAAACAAGAAATGCAACAAGTTCGGCGATCTCTTTTGCGTCAGCAAAGCGGCCAAGCGGCACAAGCTTTTCAAGTTCGGAGTTTTTCTCCGGTGTATTTCTTCGCGTAAGGTCGGTGTCGACAAAACCGGGGCAGATAGCATTTACAAGAATATTATACTCGGCAAGCTCAAGCGCGAGCGCTTTCGTCACTCCAATAATCCCCGCTTTACTCCCCGTGTAGAGCGATTGTTTTCCGCGCCCCACGATCCCAAACATCGAGGCGATGTTTATGATCCGCCCGCAGTGGCGTTGTTTCATGCCACCGACAAATCCGCGGATAAGCTTGATGGGAGCGACAAGATTCACTTGGAAAGTATCTTTAATGTTCTGATCGGTCAGCGTATCCACAAACTCTGGCTCGTTAATGCCGGCGTTGTTCACTATAACGTCGATGGGCGCCCCCCGATGAGCGGCGATGAACCGCTCGATGGATTCATCGCTCCGCAGATCAAGCTCATTGCGGGTCGGTGAGAGGATCTCATACTCCCCGCGCAATCGATCGGCTATCGCCTTTCCTATGCCGCGAGATGCGCCGGTCACAAATGCTACTCGTGTATGCTTATCCATGTTTTGAAATTCTGCTGTAGGTAATATAATTATCCCCTTCTTGAAGCAGTTTCTTATCAATGGTCCCTACGTTCATTTTATACCAATCGTAAAGCTCGCGAACCGCCTGCTCAATGGGAACGAACGAAAAACCTCCAAGCTCCGCAGAAAGACGGCGGTTGTCCCCGCTATATTCGACGCCCAACCCAGACTCAAGCACGCGGATCTCCGACTCGCGTCCGCCGATAGAGTTTACCATTTGCGCAAGAGAAATGAGGTCAATAGGCTTGTCGGGAGCCACATTATATTCCTTATGTTTCATATCATGCGCAAGTGCATACTCAACAATGCGCGCGAGGTCGCCCACATAGAG
>CAYTEE010000030.1:243-3322 GCA_964436785.1 uncultured Candidatus Saccharibacteria bacterium | reverse complement strand
CGGTAATAGGGAGCGAGAGAAGATTCTTCACGATAGCGTTCGAAATAAATTTTGTGTGATATTTTTCGTACTTTCCGAATACTCCAAAAAGCCTGAGGCATATAATGGGGTCGCGTGACGAGAGGATATATTTCGAGGAAACATATTTTGAGAAGCCGTATTCGTCGACTGGGATATGCTCTCCCAAGTAGTCTTCTTTCATCTTGGGAATATAATGGCGGACATCGTACTCGGCGCCCGAGCCGAAGTGAACCATCTTCCGCACCCTGGGAAAAGTTCGCGTAAGATTAAAAAACATCTCAAGGTTCTGATAGGTAACGCCTTTCGCGTCAAGCGTATCGCGCCCCCCTCCGATATTCGCGCAATGCACGATCAGATCAATCTTATTGCGATCGATATAATCAAGAACCGCTTCCTGATTTAAAAGATCGAACTCCTCCCTGCCTGGCGCGAATACTGCATAACGATCCCGAAAATACTCCGCCAGATTGCGCGCGATAAATCCATGCCCTCCCGTAATAAGGAGTTTTTCCATCACATTCTCCACGGTTTTATGATCATGTTCTCCAAAAATTCTTTTCTATCCAAGAACGGGTACATATCCTCAAGCGGTTTTGCCAGGATCGTGCCATCGGGACGTTTATCCGCTTTTGACTTCGGAATAATGGGCTGATCGGGGGCCATTTTGATGACACAGACAACCGGCCCGGGGTACGAAAGAACCTTTTTGATTCCTGTATCAATATCACGATTAGTGTTCATCTTCACCGTACGAAATCCATATGCTCGTGCAACCTTAAGAAAATCCGGGTACCCCACGCCGCTCGTAGGATCCGAAGCGACACGCCTCCCATTCATGTAATTGTCCTGGGTAATTTTGATCGAAAGATATCCCTCGTTCTCATAGATAAAAAGCTTGATCGGCAGATTATAATATTTCATCGTTTGGAGTTCCTGGAGATTAAGCTGAATGCTCCCGTCACCCTCAAGACAGATCACCCGCCTCTTTTTGTTCGCAAGGCATGCTCCTACCGCCGCAGGCAAGCCATAGCCCATTGCCGCGCATCCAAGATTCGATATGAGGCGCTGACCCCTTTTTACGATCAGCGCCTGATGGGTGCACGTGAGAGGCGTCCCGTCGGAAACCACTATCACCTCACCTGGATTCATCACTCGTGAAAGGCGGTCGACAAAACAATACGAGTTCACATATTTTTTCTGCCTCCAATATTCGGGGAGGACGACCGGATATTTTTTATTCAGTTCTTTTGCATACTGCCACCATTCGGCGATCTTGAGCCGGAGCGGTTTTTTCCTGAGTTGCCGCAACATTTCCTCAATGAACTCCTTCGCGTCGGCGTTCGCGGAAATATCCGGTTTTATGGTTGGCTTCTTAAGTTCTGCAGGATCGATATCCACAACGACCTTGAATGCCTCACGAGCGAATGCCCGGTAGTTGTAGGTCACAAGGTAAAGGTGGAGGCGGGAACCGATACTTAAAAGAAAATCTGAATTTTGGATGACAAAATTTGCCGCGCGCTGGCCGAACGTTCCCGGCCGTCCGGCATAATAAGGGTTGGACGAAGGAACAAGATCGTATCCTACCACCGAAGCAAGAACGGGTATCTTAAGGGCTTGTATAAGTTCCTGAAGTTCCTTGCCGGCGCCAGCCCACCGTATGCCATTGCCCGCGAGGAGTACCGGCCGCCTTGCCTCCCTTAGACGCACAATCGTTTTTCTCACAAGTTTTTTAAGCTGTGCGCGTTTCGCACGAAGAGGCGGCGCCACGAACTTCCTAAGTTTGTGCTCTGTGATATATGACCCCTGAATGTTAAGAGGGATTTCAACGAACGCGGGGCCAAAACGCCCGTTAGTCGCGAGATAGAGCGCTTCCGGACTTTCCACGGTCGCTGCGTATTTTGTAATGGGTGCAATAATCTCAACAAGGTTCTCCTCCTGGTCGCCAAGTTGGCGCAATCCCTTGATGCCGGTAGATTTTGCCGTCATCGAAAGGTTCACCTGACCTGCAATCACGAGCATAGGGACCGAATCAAGCCATGCACCCGAAACTCCGGTTATCGTGTTGGTTCCACCGGGTCCTGTAGTAACAATACATACGCCAAGTCCCTTGAGGCGCGCGTAGGACTCCGCTGCGATCGCAGCGGCTTGCTCGTGTTGCGTACAAATGTATTTGAGTTTCTTCGCGCGGCCTACCGAGTCAACAAGGTGCATAATGCCCCCGCCAGAGATCATAAAAACATCCCGAACCCCTTTCTGCTCAAGCCAAGATACCACATAATCAGAAAGCTTAACCTTCATATTCTTTTAAAAGACCCAAGACAAGCTTCAATCCTCCGTGCGCCCTCTTGAAGATGCTCCAATGAGGTCGCATACGAAATCCGCAAGTATCCCTCACCGTGAGCGCCAAAAATAGAACCCGGAAGCACGGAAACGCCGCCTTTTTCCAATAACACGCGCGCCATCTCATGGGAACTTTTCCCAAAAACGCTGACATTGGGGAATACATAGAATGCCCCTTGGGGCTCACAGCAACTCACTCCGTCTATTTTGCGCAATGCTCCAACTAAGAAATCCCTCCTACGCTTGAACTCAGAAACCATGTGTTCTACCTCTTTTTCACAATGCGCGAAAGCGCGGAGCGCGGCATGCTGGGTGAATGTCGCAGTACAGCCTATGCCGTGTGTCACAAGCGCTTCCATGGCGGGCATCACGGATGGAGGAGCCACAAAATAGCCAAGCCGCCACCCCGTCATTGAATAGGTCTTGGAGAAGCCGTCTATTAGGATCGTGCGCTCCCGCAGACCCTTAATGCTGAGCGGGCTTATGTACTCCTCGGGGCCATAGACGATCCTCGAGTAGATCTCATCACTGAGAACCCAAATTGCAGTTGGCGCGAGAATATCTGCGATCTGTTCCAAGTCCTTTCGAGAAATGACTCCTCCAGTAGGATTGCTGGGAGAATTCAGTATCAACGCTTTTGTTTTCGGAGAAATCAGGCGCGCAAGCGCTTCTACGTCAAAGCCAAATCCGCGCGACTCTTCAAGGTGCAAAAATCGGG
>CAYTEE010000030.1:0-233 GCA_964436785.1 uncultured Candidatus Saccharibacteria bacterium | reverse complement strand
CGTAGCCCTAAAGAAAGAAAGAATATTTCTGTAGGCATTGAATCCGGGATCGGGGCAAATCACCTCATCGCCGGGCTCCAAAAGCGAGCCGAGCACAACAGTGAGCGCCGCTTTCCCACCCGGCGTAATACCAACCTGTCCCGGCACGACATCGGTACCTCGTGCCCTGTTTACTTCTTGCGCAACAGCAGCGCGTAATTCCGGGATCCCAAGTGACGGATTATATTTTGTCT
>CAYTEE010000029.1:1532-8727 GCA_964436785.1 uncultured Candidatus Saccharibacteria bacterium | reverse complement strand
TCCGACTAAAGTCGGAGTGGCTACGGCCACCTTGCCCCGTTAGAAGTCTAATCCGCTTGCGGATTGGCAGACGCCATTGGCATCTTACTTCTAACGGGGCTTGGGGCGGCCCGACTCTAACGGGGTTGACAGCCCTAGGGCTCCCGAATATAGTTAATTGGCACTCAATAGTCGAGAGTGCCAAAAAGCGACAAGTGTCATGTATCAAGCGTCACGATAGCCCAACGGTTTTCTTGACACCTGACACCTGACACCTGACACATATAATGTTCAAACCATTATCAAATCATCTTTTCCTTGAGCCGCTCGAGGAGGAAAAGACGACGAAGTCCGGCATTGTACTTCCGGATACGGCAGAAAAAGAGCGGCCGGTGAAAGGGAAGGTAGTTGCTGTTGGTCCGGGAAAAATGAACGAGGACGGCACCCTGCGGACTCCTATGTCGGTCAAGGTCGGAGATATGGTCCTTTTTAAGAAGTACGGTCCCGATGAAGTTGAGCTCGACGGGAAGAAGTACCTCGTAGGGGACGAGGATGACATACTTGCGATTCTTGAGTAGAAAAGAATCGCAAAAATAAAAAATCAAAATTCAAAAATCAAAGTGACAGAGTAAAGTTTAAAAATGGCCGAAGTAAAATCAATTTTTAGATTTTCTATCTGTCATTTTAATCTTTGATCTTTGCATTTTGAACTATCTATTATTATGGCTAAACAAATTGCATTCAACGAAAACGCGCGAGAAGCGCTCAAGAAGGGAATTGATAAGCTTGCCGAGGCGGTCAAGATGACATTGGGCCCTCGTGGGCGGGCGGTTGTTATAGAAAAGGGATACGGCGCGCCGCAGGTGACATTTGACGGCGTGACGGTTGCTAAGGAAATTGAGCTTGCTGATAAGTACGAAAATTTGGGCGCGGAATTTTTGAAGCAAGCCGCCGACAAAACAAACGACAATGTTGGCGACGGCACCACCACTTCGGTTGTTTTGGCGCACGCGATGATAGACGAGGGCGAGAAAATTATCCGCGAGAAGGGATTCAATGTTATTCAACTTGCCGATGAATTACGGAAAGCAAGCGAGGGGATATTGAAAGGATTGGAGCGGCAGAAGGAGCTCATCAACGACAACCGGAAGATCCAGGAAGTGGCAACCCTCTCTTCAAAGGACAAAGAGACAGGGAAGCTTATCGCCGAGGTGATGGCAAAGATCGGCCGCGATGGCGTGGTGACGGTCGAGGATTCGAATACCATCGGCAATTCACATGAAATTGTCGAAGGAATGCAGTTCGATCGTGGCTACGTCTCGCCGTATATGATAACGAATCAGGAACGGATGGAAGCGGTTCTCGAAAATCCCTATATCCTCGTAACCGACGAGAAGATCTCGGCGATAAACGACCTCCTGCCCATCTTGGAGAAGGTGGTCCAAAGCGGAAAAAAAGAACTTGTGATGATAGCCGACGAAGTGGAAGGCGAAGCGCTTGCCACGTTGGTGGTTAACAAGCTCCGCGGGATATTTAGTGTTCTCGCGGTCAAGGCGCCTGGGTTTGGCGATCGGAGAAAAGAGATGCTCCAGGATATCGCGGCAGTCACCGGAGCGCAGTTCATTTCTAAAGAGCTTGGGAAGAAACTCGAGAGTGTGGCGATAGCGGATTTGGGCCACTCGCATCGCGTGGTGGCGAATAAAGACGCGACAACGATCATTGGTGGTGGCGGCGCGAAAGAAGAGATCCAAGCCCGCATCGCGCAGATCAAGACGCAGATACAGAAGACCGATTCGGACTTCGACAAAGAAAAGCTTCAGGAGCGTCTCGGGAAACTTTCTGGAGGTGTTGCGGTGATAAAAGTGGGAGCTCCGACGGAATCCGCGCAGAAAGAATTGAAGCAGCGAGTTGAGGATGCTGTTCACGCAACTCGCGCGGCGATGGAGGAAGGAATTGTCCCGGGTGGCGGCATCGCGTTCTTTAATGTCTATGGGCTTGAGAGTCGGAATGTGCCGGTAGAGAATGAACCGGTGGTTGAGGCGGCGAAGGCGATCTTAATGAAGGCGCTTGAGGCACCGCTTACGGCGATCGTCTTAAACAGCGGAGAAATTCCGGAGAATGTGATCCAGGACTTGCGCAATCGGAAAGGGAATGAGGCATGGTACGGATTCAACGCGGTAACGAACAAGATGGCGGATCTTAAAGAAGCTGGCATCATTGATCCGCTGAAGGTTACGAAGACCGCGTTTGTGAACGCCGTTTCCGTTGCTGCGAACTATCTTACGATCGGCGCTGCGATAACCGAAATTCCCGAAAAGAAAGAGAAAATGGGTGGCGGTGGTGGCGGGATGCCCTCGATGGGAGGAATGGGCGGCGGAATGGAAGACTACTAGGTCCCTTTCCCGGCAACCCGTTTCGGTTAGAGAAATAAAACTCGTGCCGCTCGATTTTTTTGAGCAAATGTAATGGTTCCCGTCATTGGGTTCCGACCATCACATTTGATATCAAAAAATCATCGCTTTACTCGTTTATTTCTTACTAACCTTCGCTTGTGGTTGCTCGGAAAGGAATCGTCGTATTTTCGGTTTAGAGAAGCGCTCCTCGTATGGGGAGCGCTTTTTTTGGTTTCCAAAAAATGGCTGTGCCCGACGGGTAAGGTCGGGCACGTGAGTGGCTTGGTCACGGTGTAGTGAAGACCGCCGCGGCCGGGTGTGTCATCAAGAACGCCTTGTTTATCGTGATGTTTTCCTCCTCCGTAAGCGGCCGCGCTTCTTTCTGTATCTTCTCGCTTTTCTTTGCGCTCCAGGACATGAAGTCCCTGAAATCCTTCGGCGAGATGTCCTCCCAGTTCTCGATAAGGGATTTCTGGAAATCGAGGAAACTCCCGATGGCCTGGACGGTTGCCAGCGTTTTCCGTTCGTGAACTTTGAAATACCCACGGAGAGCCCCTCGCGCGTCTTCGGTGTTTGCGTTTGGATCTTCGGTGAGATTTCGAAGGCCCTTCAGCGTTTCGTAGAACGCTTTGTTCTCCTTCTCGAGAAGATTAATGCTTTCATTGACGCTTTTCTTGAGGTCTTCGACGTCTTTCGTGCTTGAGGCAGTTGTGTAAATAGGAGCGGAAAGAACGAGCGCGACAGCAACACAGCAGAACAGGACAAGCTTTTTGAGCACGACAGTCTCCTCTCTGGAATTGGGTTGTTGTTATACCGTGGACAACATTAGCGCGTAACGTTGTTTTGTCAACGTTTTCTGATGGACTCGTTTTTACATCTTATTTGTGGTATTATAGATGCATGACTGGATACATTATTTTGGGCATTGTCGTGGTGGTCGCGTTGTGGTTCATCTTCACCTATAACATTTTGGTGACGCTTCGGAATCGTGCGAAGGAGGCGTCTTCCGATATCGAGGTTCAGCAAAAGCGGCGGTATGATCTTATCCCGAATCTTGTGGAGTCGGTAAAGGGGTATATGGGCCACGAGCGGGGAGTATTCGAGAAAGTGACGGAGGCGCGCACGCGCGCGATGAGCGCGACCGGCAAAGAAAAAGCCGGAGCGGAGAATATGCTCTCCGGAACGCTAAAGACGCTCTTCGCCGTTGCGGAGAATTATCCCGACCTCAAGGCAAACACGAATTTCCTGGAACTCCAACGGGAGCTCTCCGACACGGAAAATAAGATCCAGGCGGCGCGGCGGTTCTACAACACGAATGTGATGGCGTTGAATACAAAGATAGAGACATTCCCGACAAACACGATCGCCGGTATGTTCGGATTCAAGCAGATGGAATTTTATGACGCGGAGGAGGAAGCGGAAAAACCAGTGAGGGTTAGTTTTTAGCCATTAGAACTTAGCCATTAGGCATGAATTCCTTCAGGGAATTAATCGTTTGGCAAAAGGCTACCGAATTAACCAAAGAGATCTATAGATTAACAAGCCTGTTCCCAAAATCTGAAAGTTACGGCTTATCAAATCAATTGCGGCGTGCCGCCGTTTCGGTTCCTTCAAATATTGCCGAGGGTTTTAGCAGAAAATCGTTCAAAGAGAATTTTCAATTTCTCTCTATTGCATTCGGTTCTACAAGCGAGATAGAAACTCAATTGCATCTTAGCAGGGAGCTTCATTGTGCTGAATCACAAGAATTTATTAAGGCAGAATCCCTTCTTGTGGAAGTAAGAAAAATGCTTAATACTATGTTGAGTAAGAGGAAGAAAATCGCCGCAAACTAATGGTTTTTATCTAGTGGCTACCATCTAATAGCTAACCCCTAGTGGCTAACACCTAATGGCTAATCTGTATACCTATCGGGATTCCAATATCCGCCGGACGTGGGCGCTCTTCGCCGGTTTTTTGATATTCGTCATCGGCGTCGGGTTTGTGTTCAGCCAAGTTTACGGCAATCCCACTATCTTGTACTTCTTCGTGGCGTTCAGCGTCATCATGAACGTCGTGAGCTATTGGTATTCGGATAAGATCGTGCTCGCGATGGCGCACGCGCAGCCGATCGAAAAGAAAGACAGCCCCGAGCTCTACCGGATCGTGGAAAATCTTGCTATCACCGCAGGGCTCCCGACGCCGAAGATCTATATCATCCCGGAGCGCGCATTGAACGCTTTTGCGACCGGCAGGAATCCGAAGCACGCTGTGGTGGCCGTGACGCAGGGGCTTTTGGAAAAACTTGACCGTTCGGAGCTTGAGGGCGTGCTTGCGCACGAGCTCTCGCACGTGGGGAACCGCGATATATTGATAGGAACCGTCGCGGTGATCCTCGTCGGGTTTATCTCGCTCATCGCCGATATGTTTTTGCGGAGCATGATGTGGGGCGGAATGAGGGGCAGGGATAGTAGGGACAATACCGGGGGGTTGTTTTTGTTGATCGGCATCGCGCTCTCTATTCTTGCGCCTATCTCCGCGACCCTTATCCGCCTTGCTATCTCAAGAAAGCGGGAATCCTTGGCGGACGCTTCGGGCGCACTCCTTACGCGGTACCCGGAGGGGCTTGCCTCGGCGCTTGAAAAGATAGGCGCGGATGTTCTTCCCATGCGTGCGGCGAAGAATACAACCTCGCATCTCTGGATCGACGACCCGTTCCCGGGAAAAGCGCGCACTTCTTGGCTCCATAAGCTATTCATGACGCATCCTCCAATCGCGGAAAGGATTGCGGCACTACGAGGCCTCAAGACATGAACCGCGAGGAATTTTTTACTTGCCCTGAGCGGTAGTCGAAGGGTGACTCATCCACCTATTGAGGATCGCATTAGAGCTTTGCGTGAAATGTCTGTATAATGTGAGGGATGAAGTTTTTTACGCTTATTAAGGAAAGTATTTACTCGCCGGAGTTTTACCGTGGCCTGCCCTCGAAGCCGCTTTCCTTTTCCGTCAAGTATTTCTATATGCTTGCCCTGGCGCTCTCGCTTGTGGTCACCGTGGTGTTCTCGTTTACGTTTATTCCGGCGATAAGTTCGTTTCTCAAGAACATCGGCCCTGCGGTTACCGCGTATTTTCCGGATGAGCTCGTGATTACCACAAAAGGCGGCGAGGTGTCGGTGAACGTTCCCGAACCGTACATCCTTCCGGTCCCGCCCGCGCTCCAAGTTATCCCGACGGACGGCGCGGAGGGCAAGGGACAGATGCCCACGAATCTTGTGGTGATCGATACGAAAAATGAATTTTCGGAAACCGCGTTTGCCGAGTACGACACGCTGGTGCTCCTTATGAAAAAAAGCGTTGCGTTTAGCGACGGCGAGGGGAAGATCCGCATTGAATCCTTAGGGGATATTCCCGACTACACGATAGACAAGGCGCTCGTACAGAAGTTTGCTTCAAGGACCGGCTCCTTCCTTAAATATTTGGCTCCCATCCTTGTCTTCGGCATATTTTTTGTCTCACTTGCGGTCTTTACGTTCCATCTTGCCTATCTTCTTCTTGCGGCGCTTTTGGTGTGGCTCGTGATGAAGATGCGGAGGGCGGAGGCGGGATACAAAAGAGCGTATCAAGTCGGCATCCACGCGATGACCCTGGGGCTTATTTTAAATACATTTTTTTTGGTGGCGTTTCTGCCGAAGCCAACGATGCCATTCCTTTTCTCTATCCTTCTTATCTTCGTTGTCGCCGTAAACGTTAAGTCCCCGGAGCCCTCCGCCGAAAAGCCGGTTATTCCCGCATGAAGCATCATTTCGGGAAAACAATAGTGGTGGCGCTGGGCGGTTCCATTATTTTCCCCGAGCAGATCGAC
Organism: uncultured Candidatus Saccharibacteria bacterium; assembly: GCA_964436785.1. Classification (GTDB taxonomy): domain Bacteria; phylum Patescibacteriota; class Minisyncoccia; order UBA6257; family 2-01-FULL-56-20; genus CAYTEE01. Next base: position 2,514 of record CAYTEE010000029.1, on the reverse strand, counting down.
GCCCTGTTTCTCGGGCGGTTTAGCCGTTTCGTCCGGACGTTCGTAAAAAAAAGAACTAAATTTGTGATCGTGATAGGCGGGGGACGGCTCTCCCGCCTTTTTCAAACCGCGGCGAAACAGATTTCGAATATCACGGACGAAGACAAGGATTGGATAGGCATCCACGCCACGCGCCTGAACGCGCACCTTTTGCGGACAGTTTTCCGTGATATCGCGGATCCGGTGGTTGTTGATTCCCGCCATAAGCTCAAAAAACTCCGTTTTCCCGTAACCATTGCTTCCGGGTGGCGGCCCGGGTGGTCAACGGATTATGTTGCGGTTGCGCTTGCAAAAGATTTCGGCGCAGGCGAAGTGGTGGTGGCGGGCAAGCCCGATTATGTTTACCCCCACACCAAAATGAAGAGAATTGCAAACGTGCGCCGCGGGCGCGCTTCTTCGTTTGGTGTGGGGGTGTACGACAAGGATGATGGGATATTAGACAAAAAGAATCCGTATGAAAAACTCTCTTGGCGAGAATACCGGAAGCTCATTCCCGCGAAGTGGGTTCCCGGCTCTCATGCGCCGGTGGATCCCGTTGCGGCGCGCCTCGCGGAGAAAGAGGGGGTTAAGGCGATCGTTCTTAATGGAAAGGATTTGAAGAATTTTGAATGCCTCTTGAAGGGGAAGGAGTTTAAGGGAACAATAATTAGCCATTAGGTGGTAGCCACTAGGTATCAAGGAGATCAATTTGTAAAAAATCGGAAGCTTACGTAGTATGTATGGCGAGGAGAGGTCGTCCGCCAGTGGGCGGATAAACTCCGCGGTCCCCACACTAAATCGAGCACTGCGCTCTGCACACTTCCGTGCGGAGCGGATGGGTGGATGCTCGATTGGTGGCGGGGCAAGCTAGCTCGCGCGATTGTTCCCGACCCGCATGCCGTCGGGCAGGTTTGTCTAAAAATTCAAGCGAGCGCGATGAATTTTTAGCGACAAAATTGAGGAC
>CAYTEE010000029.1:0-1522 GCA_964436785.1 uncultured Candidatus Saccharibacteria bacterium | reverse complement strand
CACCAAAACGACCGTTGCACTCTACGCCTACCGGCGGAGTGATGGGTATTGACGGTCGTTTGGTGACGGGACAGGGAGCGTCTCGTTTATTCCCGATTTGTCTAAAAAATCAAGCGCGCGTAGAATTTTTAGGAACAAATCGCAATCCCGTATATTGCGGAGGGTTCGCCTAGCGGTCTATGGCGCGCGCTTGGAAAGCGCGTTTGGCGCAAGCCATCGTGAGTTCGAATCTCACACCCTCCGCAATATACGGGAGAAAGCATCGCGAGTTCTGCGCCCAAGGCGCATCCGCCTCGGGAGGAAAATAAATTTATGACCACCAAATCAAATTCAAGCCTCAATAAAGCAGCCAAAGCAAAGAATGACGAGTTCTACACTCAACTTGCTGACATTGAAAAAGAATTAAAGCGCTACAAAGATCAGTTTCGTGAGAAGGTTGTGTATTGCAACTGCGATGACCCTTTTGAGAGCAACTTCTTTAAATATTTCGCGGCCAATTTCAACGCTCTTGGGTTGAAGAAACTCATTACTACAAGCTACACAAAATCGCCTATTGCTGGCGGTCAGTTGCCGTTGTTTGAAGTAGAGGGGTTAAAGCCATCTGGCAAAGAACCGTTCAAGATTGAGATTAATGAAGTGCCCGACACTGACGGAGATGGTGCGATAAATCTTGATGACGTGAAGTTCTTACTAAAACACAACAAAAACATCGCAACTCCTCTGCGCGGTGCCGGTGACTTTCGAAGCGACGAATGTATGGGACTTCTCAAGGAGGTAGATATAGTTTGCACCAATCCTCCATTCTCCCTCTTCCGCGAGTACGTTGCACAGCTCATGGAGCACGGGAAGAAATTTTTGATAATCGGCAACGACAATGCCATTGCGTACAAGGAATTCTTCGTGTTCATAAAAGCGAATAAGGTATGGACTGGCTACAGCAAAGTAAAAGAATTTAGACAACCGGACGGCACGATTAAGAAGTTTGGCAACGTTGGCTGGTATACGAATCTTGATACAACGAAACGGCATGAAAAACTGACTCTTTATAAGAAATTCAACCTAATCGAATATCCGAAATACGTAAACTATGACGCAATTGAGGTTTCCAAAGTCGCGGAGATACCAACGGATTATGATGGGGAAATGGGTGTGCCCATCACTTTTCTCGACAAATACAACCCCGATCAGTTTGAGATTATCGGTTCAAGTCTGTTTCTTGGAAAACCGATGAAAAATTTTGTCCCAAAAGATTCGTTCGTTCAAGGCGGCCCTAGGTTTTATTTAGCAAATGGTAACGGAACATACAGAAGACTTTATGATCGTCTTGTGATAAGCAGAAAGATGTAATAACTATGAAAATTGACCTACACAAAATTTCGATTCGTGAAGTAATCACCGGCTACAAAGACAGCCACGAAGAAGGCGTGGTGGCGTATGGCGGCGAGCTTGATGTTCGCCCGAAGTATCAGCGTGAATTCGTCTATAAAGACAAACAGCGAGATGCGGTGAGCGAAACCGTCAA
>CAYTEE010000028.1:0-8812 GCA_964436785.1 uncultured Candidatus Saccharibacteria bacterium | reverse complement strand
TTTTTTGTTTATCCCGACTTACAGCCACGAGCCAATAGCCATGAGAGAATGGCTTTGATAGTATAGTGTCAGAGTATGACATTCACCGAGCGCCTGAAGAAGCTTCTTGATGCCGCAGGAATAGATGCGAAGGACCAGGAGGTCTGGCTGCGGAACATATATTCCATCCCGTTTCAGAATGCGGAGGTGTTTTTGTACATTCTGGAGCGGATGGAGCGCGACGACATTGCATTTTTCAACCGGAATCTTAAGGACAAGATAGCCGCAATCCACGGGAAAGACGAATTGGCGCTCGCAGAAATCCTGCGGGCCGAGGTGCGTTTTTTGGAAAATAAACCGATATGAAGCACGCCGAGCCATCTTTTGAAAAGCAAGAAAAGGACAACGCGCCGGATACCGGGCACGAGTGGGAAAAGGGAACGCTGTGCGCGGAGGAAGAGAAGGTGCTTGAACCGGTTGCGGCACGTGTTGCTCTCGCGGAGCGCTCTGCGGAAAAGAAAAGATTGCCGCGGTGGAAGCAGGCCATGCTCGCAGGGCTTACTGCGCTCGCATTCGCGGATGTGTCGTTTGCCGCGCCGCGCGCGCATGGCGGGGAAAAAGGGGAGGATGAGGCCCGTATTGAAGAAGTAGCTCCGGAGAAAGAAAATGAGCGTAAGGTAGAGAAGTTGCGCAAGGGCATCGAAAACCCCGAGTTTAAGGCAAAGGTGGCGCAGCTTGAAGCAGAGTATGGCGACGCGGTGGAGCCGCTTTTCTTTTTTATGAAGTTTAACTTACGCGACCTTGAATCTTTGCCAACTGCTACAGACGAATCTCTTAAGGCGTATCTGACACAAAGTCTCGCGAAGTACTACGATTTGTTTTGGAATAAGGAAAAGATCATTGAGCGCGCCAACGGGCACGAAGTTGATATTGACCTGAGGGATTATCGGGAAGCTCCCGCATCTCCCGACGACGTGAGCGCAGGAATACATCGATTTGACTACAAGGGGAAAGCCGCAAAGCTGGAACAGCTCATCAAAAAATTACCTCCCGAAATAACCGGCAATGTGGACGAGATCTGCGTGTACCCTACGAAGGTACTCCGTTCTCACTATGAGGTTTGGGGAAATGCGGATAATGTCGGGCTCCAGAGCATGCTTTGGCGCGATAGCAATAACGGAAATAGAATGAACATATATGAAGGCGGAGGGGAGACAACCGTAGGTCTGCTCGCGCACGAATTCGCTCATTTCAACGATTGGGAAGTCGGTAATCGCCTCACCATGGAGGAGCGCGTGGATTTCCTTATGGAGATCACCAAGAGACTCAAAGCCGACGACCGGATCCGTACGGATTATCTCGACAACAAAATCCCTGCCGAATACAGGGACAACGGGTGGAGCAAGAAAGAGATGCAATACAGGCTAGCAACGGAATATTGGGGAGAAGCGGTAGGTCTATATACCTGGGGTGGCAAAAAGGCTTCGGGCAAAGTCTTGCGCAATATATACCCGGAGGATAATCGGTTTGTAGAAAAGTGGATTAAGGTGTTGGGAGAGGGCAGGTAAGACGTTATGAGAGAGAGGTGTTACAGCTTGAGGGCGCCGCACTAGCCAAGTGTCAGCCCACCCGCGGCCATTTTTTGTTATTGAAATCCTTCATTCTGCTATAATGTATCTATGGATTACCTCTTTCTCCTTATTGCCGGGTTCGGCGGCGGCGTGGTGCGCGGGTTGGTCGGGTTCGTGAAGTACCAGTATTCGTACAAACAGGTCGGTTTTAACATGCCCTATTTCTTCGGCATGATGTTCATCTCCGGCGTCGTGGGGCTTTTGGTCTCCGCGGCATTGAGGGATATTGCGGGTGCCGTGCTTACGGTGGTTTACAGCCCGAGCATCGCCTTTATCGCCGGGTATGCCGGAGGCGACTTTTTAGAGAACCTCTACAAAATCCTCTTCAGGAAGACCACGCTTTTTGAGTAAAGGTCGAGCATCATTACATTTTTCATATGAACAAGGTAAATGCCAATAAGGTCGGGCTGACCGTTGGCGGGATGATCGCCATTGTACACGCCGTCTGGGCGCTTATGGTCTTTTTCGGCATGGCGAAGCCGTTCATGGATTGGCTGCTTGATCTGCACTTCATAACATTCCAGTATTCCGTGAATCCTTTCGAATTCGGCCGCGCCATTATGCTCGTTATCGCAACGGGCGTTATCGGCTATCTGATGGGCTATGTGCTGGGCTGGCTTTGGAATACGGCGCACCGCGCCTCGCACGGAAGATAGCGGACGGCGGCGAAGCGTGTATAATAAAAGCATGAAGGGGTTTAAGGCGAATATAGAAAAAGACACATCGGAAAACGGCAATTTCCGCAAGGTGCTCTATACCGCGAAGCACAGCCAGCTGGTCCTTATGAGTTTAAAGCCGAACGAGGAGATAGGGCTGGAGGTTCATCTGACGAGCGACCAATTTTTCCGTTTTGAGGGCGGGCAGGGGAAGTGCATTATCGACGGAACGGAATATGAGGTCGGGGACGGCGTTGCGATAATCATCCCTGCGGGCGCACAGCATAACGTTATAAATACCTCCGGAACCGAGGAACTCAAGATGTATACCATCTATTCTCCGGCGCACCACAAGGACAGCACCGTACACTCTACGAAAGAAGAAGCCGAGGCGAGCGACGAAGAGTTCGACGGAATAACAACCGAATAGAGATCGGGATATGAACTGGTTGGGTGATATCCGGAGGAAAAACCCCTGGCTTTTATACGCGCTCCTTATCGTGCTCGTCGTAGCACTCGGCGCGTTCCTTGAATTCCGGATGGGGCGGATACCCATCTGCAAGTGCGGGTATGTTTCCCTATGGTATGGCTCTCCGACGGGGCCGGGGAATTCCCAGCATATTTCCGACTGGTACACGTTTTCTCATATCATTCACGGTTTCGCGTTCTATTTTATCGCGTGGTTCATCGGCAGAAAACGCGGCTGGCCGTTGGGACTCCGCCTGTTTCTTGCCGTTCTCGCCGAGGTGGCGTGGGAAGTTTTTGAAAATTCGGCGTTCGTCATCGATCGTTATCGAAGCACCACGCTTTCCTTGGACTATTACGGCGACAGCGTCCTTAATTCCATGATGGACGTTCTTGCGATGGCGGTAGGCTTTTTTGCCGCTTTTCGGCTTCCGGTGTGGTCTATTATCGCGCTAACACTCGGGATGGAACTTTTTGTCGCGTACCTTATCCGTGACAATTTGACGTTGAACATCATCATGCTTATCTATCCGTTCAAGTCCATCCTTCTCTGGCAGACGGGCGGGGGATGATTTCGCGCCGATCTTATTCCTCTTTATTTTTTTTGATCTCGTTATAATTCAATATCCTGTCCTTGCCGGTGCGCTTCGCCTCATAGAGCGCCTGGTCGGCGCGGCCGACGACGGCCTCGAGCGATTCGCCGGGTTCCCAATCGGCGACTCCGCCGCTTATGGTGACGGTAAATTCGTGCCCCGCGATGCCGCTCGGGAAAGTGAACTCCTTGAACTTGCTCATTTTCGCGTTGCTTTCGTCCCGCACATAAAATTTATTGATGATCTTCTGCGCCTCGGCGCCGGTGAAGACGATGACGAATTCCTCCCCGCCCCACCGGCCTACGAGGTCGCTCTTGCGGAGGCCGATATCCTTCTCGAGAAATTGCGCGAACCGGCGGAGGACCAAATCGCCAACGTTGTGGCCATGGCTGTCGTTTATCGATTTGAAGTTGTCTATGTCCAGGATGAGCGTGGAGATGGGTTTCCGCCTCCTGTCTCCTTCGCGGCGCCGTTCTTCCTGCTCGCCCTCGATCGCGGGAACGATTTTCTCGAAAAGCTCTATAAGCCCGCGCCGATTGTTCAGCCCGGTTGCCGGATCCTTGGTTGCGAGTTTTTTTTGTTTCTCGAGCTCCCGCTTGAGATATTCAATTTCAAGTTTGTTCTCCCGATTTTCTTGGATAAGCGTGTCGTTCCGCCGCTCGAGTTCCTCGAGCATCACCTCAAGCCGTTCCACTTCGCCCGGATCTCCAGTTTGTTGTTCTTCTTCCGGTTCCGCAGTTTTCTCTTCGGGTTGTTTTGGGAAATTTTCACTCATTATCTTTTCTTATTATACCATTCCCTAAAAAACGAATACGCGCCCCCGGGATGCGCGGACGCGTATTTTTTAACAAAAAGAAACGGAGGTTATGACGCGAGCGGCGCAACCTGCGGTATCTCGTCTATTTCGCAGACGCCTCCTGCGCAGGCGAGCTCCTTTGCTCCGCTCGTGGAATCCTGCTGTTCGTAAACGATGATCTCCGAGAAGTCCATCTCCGGAAGCTTCGCGAGCATTTCGTTGTAGCGCTCTTCGGTGATCTCCTCATACGGGGCCAGGAGGTACGCATGGTCGTTCTTCGGGAGGAACGAGAGGCCGCCGATCATTTCCCAGTGTTCATAAAGCCAATTCGCAACCTTGACCCACTCGTCGTCCGCAACCGAAATGGTTACCGAAGGATTGTGCTCCGTATAATTTTCTTTGACCATTTTCCAGTGTTCGAGCTGGCGGATGGCGTCGAGATCGGTTCTTATCACGGCATTCTCCGGCGCCTTGACCGGGAATTCGAAGACGAACGTGTTTGCCGAGCTCATCGATTGCCCGACTTCCGGATAGTAGGGAACCTTCTGATCCTTGAGCATAAGAAAGAGGGGGTCGGTGGCGTTGATGCGAACGCGGCGAATATAATACTTCGCGTGGCGGGCGTGGAGCCCCGAGGCGGCATCCACGAGCTGGGAGACGGTGCCCGAGGGCTTTACGCAGGTAATGCAGGTCGAGGGATTGATGCCGAACTTTGCCGCGTATTTTTTGTTCGTTTCGAGGGCCACTTCCTGTATTTTGCGCAGGACATCCGGATTCCGGACGACGGGGGAATCCCACTGGCCGGTGATGGAAACTCCGAGGAGGCGTTCCTCGTCGCAATTCTCTTTCCATTCTTTGGAAATATAACGGAAGTTGGTCAGCGTGGACTGATAAGTTCCCAAAATGGTCGCAAGGCGCGCCTTGCGGAGAAGCGTTTCTTCCGTGTCTTCCTCCCGCGCGACGACTTCCGAGAGGTTGCAGAATTGCTTGGAGCGGAGAATGATCTCTCCGCAGGGATTGGTGCCGCACGTTGCGTAATGTTTCTCGAATTTCTTCCAGCGGCGCTCGGGAAGCTGGCGCTTCAGGCCTCCGCGATTAAAGATGCCGCGCTCGCCGGTGCCGCTCTTCGCGAGTGAGAGCCATTCTTCGAGGAAGTGCGCCGCGCTCGGCTTTTCGTTGTAAGCGGCGGAATTATTCGCCATCGAGCGCTGTGGTTCGGTGTGGTAGAACTGGCCGGTTTTCGCGAGGCGCATCTCGGGATCGTCGAGATCGGAAATGGAGATAAGCGCGCTCCGGCGGACGCCGCCGGCGACGACTACTTCGCCGATCTTGCAGATGACGTCGTGAATGTCGATGTTCGCGAGCCGGCGGCCCTGTCTTGTAAATATTTTCCTCCGCGTGAATTCAAGGAGCGCGCGGAGCGGCTCCGGGCCGGATGCCTGCCCGCCCATCGTTTTGAGGCGCGCGCCTGCCGGACGGATAAGAGAGAAATCGAACTCCACGTCTTTTCCGTCATACCATGTTTTCAGTCCATGCGTGAGCGCGTCGCACCATCCTTCCTTGCTGTCATCTACGACATACGTCGGAAGCGTTTCTCCCGTTTGTTTTTTTATTTGCGGAAGCGTTTGTACGGTTTGGCTCTCAACGGAGAAGCCTACCCCAGCGCCGGACATCGAAAGGAACATAATTTCAGCGAAGTCCTCGAGTTGCGACGGCGCGATGAAGGAACAGTTGTAGGCGGTTATATTGTTCTTTTCGACTGCGGTGCCGGAGCTCCAGAGAAGGCGCATCGAGGGCATCGCTTCCTGCCGGAGGATCCCCTCGCGAAGTTCCGCGTACTCATCTTCCGAGAGCGCGGCGCCGAGCTTGCTTTTCATGTAGTTCACATACCGGTCGACGGTTTCGATCCATGTTTCACGCCGTCCTTCTTCTTCGATCCAGCGGGAGTACGTGCGGTAGTAGATAAATTCCGAAAGCTGGTTCCTGAAATATTTTCTGCTCTCCGTTGCGAGCTCGCGCACCCGCTCGGGGATCACGTTCCTCTGCTCGCGGATCTTTGCGCGCTCGCTTCGATAGAGAATATATGCCTTCGCGGTCTTCGCAAAGTCCGTGAGAATGAGTTCCGTTTCCACCATATCCTGAACTTCTTCGATCGTGGGGATATGATCCTGCGGAAATTTTTTTACGAGGGCGGAAATTACATGGTCGCACACCTTTTCCGCGTCATTGGCGGGATTTCCTTCGCCGGTTGCCTGCATGGCGCGCGAGATGGCGCTTGTGATGCGCGACTTTTCGAACGGAACGAGCCGTCTATCGCGTTTTTGGACCTGAGCGAAAGGATTTTTTCTCGTGTCCGTTGCAACTCCGGGGTTTTTCTTCTCGCCCATGTGTATGTATTGGAAAATAAAATTTTGTGTGACCTTTTACCTTAGCCAATCAATTGTACCACTTAGTTTTTCACGGACTGTGGACAAAAAATTGCCAACGGCAACCCTTTCTTTCGTAATAAATTTTTTTCCGACGCGGAGTGAGGAAACACTGGGGAATTTTTTTCTCATACGTCGGAAAACTCCTCTCAGCGAAACAGCGCGAAGCGGAAAACGAAAATATTTCGACAATAAATCACGGTTTTGGCAAGAACAACGGCCCGTTTGTGATTTTCGCGTCGGTTTGGTAACTTTTTAGAAAAGAGCGCCGCGCACGGATGAAATTTTTTCGCAACAAGAAAGAAAGAAGCGGGGTGGCGGGGATCGGATGGCTTGCCGCCGGCGGTTTTCTTGTTCTTGCGGCTCTCGCGGCTCTCTATTTCGTGTTCCGTGGCGGGAGCGCCGTTCCCGGAGCGGCGATAGTTTCCGAAAGCGCGCGCGACGTGTTCCGAAGCCAAGAGAAGGGACAGATATACGAGATAAATTTGGATGCAGCGGATGGAAAGGGCGCCAGCTCGGCGTCCGAAGTCAAGAATAGTACGACCTCCGAAGCGGAAAAAAACGGGGATGATATAAAAATTACGCAAACATCGCCAAAAAACTTTGCCGCCCCCACAGAAAAGCCGGCTCCAAGCGTTCCGCCGCGGCTTTGCGAATTCGGAGCGGGGGCAAATCCTTCCCGAACGCTTGCGTTCAACGAAATTGCGTGGATGGGGACATCGCGAAGCGCGGACAACGAATGGATAGAAATAAAAAACAACGGTTCGGGGCCGTACAGCGCCGAGCGTGTCCAACTTTTGAGCGATTCCGGGAAAATAAAAATAATTTTAGGGGTAAGTGCGATACCAGCGCATGATTTTTATCTTCTTGAGCGAACGGACGACGATACGGTGCCGGGGATCGCGGCGGACGCAATTTACACCGGAAGTCTTTCAAACAGCGGCGAACATCTGAAACTTTTTGACGCGAACTGTGGATTGCTCGATGAAGTGAACGCGCTCTCGGGCTGGGGAACGTTCGGAGGCGATAACGCGACGAAGAATACCGCGGAGCGGAATCTAAAAGATCTTGCGTGGCACACGAGCGTGAGTGCAGACGGAACGCCGAGAGCGGAAAATTCAAAAGAGCCAGATCCTCCTCCGCAATCTACGGCGCAAAATTCACCGGCGCCTTCGGCAAATCCTCCGCCGGAACCAACTCCGCCACCATCGTCGTCTCCGGAAAATCTTCCGCCTCCGGCAAATTCTTCATCAACAACGCCCGTTCCTTCTCCGCCTCCGCCAGCTGGCGGACCGGTTATAAGTGAAATTCTTGCGGGAATCAGCGCGGATGCGGATTACGAATTTATTGAATTGTATAACTCAACCGATGCGCCCATCGATCTTACGGGGTGGTCTATAAAGAGAAAAAGTTCTACAGGGAACGAATATTCACTTCTTGTGGCGAGTCGGCTTTCGGGCAAAATAATCCCGCCAAAATCGTATTTCCTTGCGGTGAACGAGGGGAAATATACCGGTTCGGTTTCTCCGGACGTGAGTTGGGCCACATCAAATAAGCTCGCATATACTAACAATGCGGTGATTTTATACGATGCCACTGGCGCGAAGGTAGAAGAAGTGGGATGGGCGGAAACTCCATTAAAAGATCAAAGCTACGAACGGGATTTGGCAAGCGGCACATTCAGTGTGCAGGCGAATCCGAATCCCAGAAACTCGCAGGGTGGGAATTAAGCGAATGGAAATCGCCGTAATTCTCCATAATGTGCGGAGTCTCCATAATGTGGGATCTATTTTTCGGACCGCGGATGCCGCAGGAGTAAAAGAAATTTATTTATGCGGATTTACGCCGTCTCCCGAGGGCAGATTTAAAAAAATCAGGCCGCAAATTGCCAAAACCGCCCTTGGGGCCGAGGGATTTGTCCATTGGGAGAAGGTTCCAAAGATAAACCTGCTTATCCGGCGGTTAAAAGAAGAAGGATATACAGTTCTCGCCGTAGAACAGGCGAAAAAATCGCTTCCTTACTGCGCATTTAAGCCGAAGCGAGGTGCGAAAATAGCGCTTATTTTGGGAAACGAGGTTCACGGGATCCCGCCTGCGGTTTTAAAAGAAGCCGATCATATTTTGGAAATCCCTATGCGTGGGAAGAAAGAATCATTAAACGTAAGCGTTGCGGCAGGAGTTATTCTTTTTGGGCTCCTATACCCCGTTAGGGCCAGGCCGCCCCAAGGTGGCCGTAGCCACTCCGACCTTAGTCGGAGGGCGGGTC
>CAYTEE010000027.1:5563-9122 GCA_964436785.1 uncultured Candidatus Saccharibacteria bacterium | reverse complement strand
ATTTCATACACTTCGTATTTTACCGAAGTGTTGCACTTACTTGTTGAGCCCAAGAATGACTAAAAGTGAGCCTAAAAACCAACAAAAAATGCCTTATTTGGCGCACAATTTTAGCTTTCTCTTTATGATTGCGTAAGTTTTTACTTCCCGAGAAGCTCTCGGGGGCGTCGTGAGATTGGTATCCGAAGGATTCACGGCGCCGACCTGCCCGCCGTACAAGACTTTGGCAGGCGGGGAGGCAGCGGGCACGCGCCGCAGGAGCGCGTGAACCGCGGTTCTCGGGAAGTGAAAACTGAAGCTTGTCGGGCCAGGCGGAATCGAACCGCCGACATACCCACCCCAAGGGTACGTATTACCACTATACTATAGCCCGATTATGGAATGACGGGAATTGGGGTATATCCCGACGTTTTCAGCTGCCGACGCTCTGGTCGGAGAGCCGACTGACTGCGTCGGCTTTGGGACTCCGACTTTATCATTATAATCTTATTTTGATGCGTCGGAGCTACAGCCCACCTATGCGTGAAGCTTCGGCGGGCAAGCCCGTATTGCTAGGCCGCTGCGGCGGCAGTGGTCTTTCTTGTCCGAGGCGCCTTGTTGGCGCTTCTTATGCAGGAAGCGCACACGAGCTTCCGGATGCCATCAACTTTGGCCTGCCCACCAGTAGCCCGAGCAGTAAGCGACGGCAGGCGGGGCCATTGGAGATTGGGATATTTTCTGGATTGGGACACGGGATTGTAGTGGCCGCGAAGAAGCCGGCGTTTTCCGCGGATAATTGAGCCTTTCCCGCAATTTGTGCATGCTCTCATAGTAGGGCTATGGTAACAAAAAACGGATCGTTTTGCAATCCGCTTCTTGTTTTCTCTGCCTATCCGAGATTTACCTTGATCTTCTTATTCTTCTGGCGGTTCAGCTTTGGGAGGTGTACCGTAAGGATGCCGTTCTTGAAGCTTGCATACGCCGCATCGGCATCCACTTCTTGAGGAAGGATGACCGAGCGCGAAAACTTTCCCCAATAGCATTCCTGATAAAAATAATTCTCTTCTTTGACTTCCGCTTCCCGGTGGCGCCGTCCTTTCACGGTGATGGAGTCGGACGTTACGTTGATATCCAGATCGTCCGGTTCCACTCCCGCGACCGCCGACTCCACAATGATCTCCGTCGGTGTCTGATAGACGTCTATTGTAAGCTGTCCTTCGGGGCCGTCGTCTTCGTCTTTTGGTGCCGGCTTGCCCTCCGAAGTTTTGCTCAAAATTTGGGAGGGCTTGCTCCTTGGCGCGCTCGTGCTTATTTTTGGCGCCGCGGCAGATCCGGCTTTTGCAAGCTCGATTTTTACGACTTGAGCCTCTTCGCCGCCTTCTTCAAAGAATTTTTCCTCGTTCATTTCCATGGCATATAGTATATCACGTTACACATTTTTACGCTTCAATTTTTCGAAATCACCGATGATGAAAAACCCCGCGACAACGAGAAGGAGCACTGGCAGGATCATTCTTCCGTATTCCAGTATGAGGTAGTTGAAAAGCGCGTGCAATCCGGTTGCGACGGCAATGCCGATGAGGATAAGCCTTGATTCTCCGAAATCCCGTATGCTCAATGCCCAATAGTAGCCGACCGCCGCAGAGGCGAGCGTATGGAGTAAAGTTGCTCCGATAAAGCGGAGGGCGATGATCTCCAATGGGTCTGTGGTAAATCCGCCATGGCTTGCGTCAAGTCCGATCGCGCCGATATTTTCGACCGTCGCGAACCCGAGCGACGCGACGACCGCGTAGATCATAGCGTCAACCGGTTCGTTGAATGCCGGGTTTTTGTGGACGCTCACGAACGCGCCCATAAACTTTGCCACCTCCTCGATAAGCGAAAAAACGATTATGATCGTAAGGGAGAGGGGGATCGCCGAACTGGTCTCCTCAAAACAGTTTTGAAAATTGCGGACAAGAGAGCAATCCGCGAGAAGTTCGACCAAGAGGGCAAGAAAAGCAAAAAGTCCTCCGATAAGGAAAGTTTTTACCAGGAGTTTTTTGGGCTCCGGGTGCAGATCTTCTTGAAGGTAAAAAAAGAGCCAGACGATACCCGGCAAGATGCCAAAAACGATAGCGAACCAGTTCATTCTTTTGGAGTTTCTTTAATGGTAGCGCATCTCGCGTGCGCCGTATCTACCACTTTTCCACAAGGAGGAGCTTTGTGCGCTTGCCCTCATTTGTTTCTTTAGAAATTAAGGAGGGGGGAAGTTTTTGATAGATCTCTTCGGTTATGAACGGCATAAACGGGTGGAGCATCTTGAGGGATTCGCGAAGGATCGTTTCGAGCCCGGAGTATGCCGCCGCTTTTTCTTCCGGAGTTCCGTTTTGGAGGCGTAGCTTCGTTTCCTCTATTATTTTATCGGCGAACGTGTGCCAGAAGTAGTGGTATGCCTTTTCCGCCGCGAGGTGGAATTCAAATTTTTCTATGTGTTTTGCGACGGCCGCTTTCATTTTTTTCGCCCCCGCGATGTTTTTCTTGTCCTTGGTAGAGAGTTTTGCGGGTTTACCCTCCCAAGTTTTGCCTAAAATTTGGGAGGGTGAATTCATGAGCACGAACCTACTTGCATTCCAGATCTTGGTCGCAAAATTCCGATAGCCGCGGATCTTGTCTTCGGATATCACGATGTCGTTTCCAGGAGTATTTCCGACCACGAGTGCCATTCGGAGGGCATCCACGCCGTACATTTCTGCAACGCCAAGCGGGTCAACCACATTTCCCTTGGACTTAGACATCTTCTGGCGGTCTTTGTCGCGCACCAGACCGTGGAGATATACGTTTTTGAATGGAACTTTGCCGGTGCGGTAGAGGCCGAGCATTATCATCCGCGCCACCCAAAAGAAGAGAATATCGTAGCCGGTTTCCATTACATCGGTAGGGTAAAATTCCTCAAAATCACTTTTCTGCCTGGAATTTGGTGCTTGAGATTTGGAGCTTGCGTGACTCATAAGAGTCGCGTAGGGCCACTGGCCCGATGAGAACCACGTATCGAAAACGTCGGGGTCTTGGGTCCATCCCTCGCCGGAAGGAGGAGCTATACCGACATATACCTCTTGAGTTTTTTCATTGATGTCTTGGAGTTCAAATGCCCAGATGCCGTATTTTTTTATACGTTCCTTAAAGACAGGGCGGCTTTCCCACCAGTTACGATATTCATTCGGATGATAGGGGTGAATTTCATTTACATCAAATCTTAATAGTAACTTGTCAATTGTTTGAAAATGGTGAATAGAAACTATTTCTTTTGTAATAACTTCACTGGACAAAACACGCTCCGTTCCTTCTTCGACAAGCGAAAAGTTAATTACATCTCCTATTTTGAAATTTCGCCAGTCCTTTTCTGCTCCATCGGGTTTTCCGGCGCGGGTTTCAACTCGTTTCTTCCCATTCTTTAGCGCTTCAAAGATTTTTTCTCCGTCGTAAGTTTTCAAGTCCCATATTTTGGTTTTTTGTTTATTTCTAAACCACGCCGGAATCCGGATGCCCCAGACGATCTGCCGCGAGATGTTCCAGTCGCGGATATTTTTGAGCCAGTGCA
>CAYTEE010000027.1:0-5463 GCA_964436785.1 uncultured Candidatus Saccharibacteria bacterium | reverse complement strand
CCCCAGACGATCTGCCGCGAGATGTTCCAGTCGCGGATATTTTTGAGCCAGTGCATGTAAACCTTTTCGGTTCTTTTGGGATATATCTTTATTTTCCCGCTCTTTACTGCATCAACTCCAAGATCGCGAAGCGACTTTCCTGATTTTTGATTTTTGATTTTTGATTTTTGATTTCGCAATGGCTTCGTCATTGCGATGAACCACTGCGGCTTGGGGAGCGGTTCAAGCGTATTTCCGCACTTGTAGCAAGTGGCGACTTGGTGATTGTAGTTTTGATCAACTTTCTCCAAAATGCCCAGTTCCTTCATCCGTTCGGCGACTTTTTCGCGAGCTTCGGGAACTTTGAGTCCCTTGAATTCGCCAACCTCGCCGGTCAAGCGGCCGGACTCATCTATGATAATTTTCGGCCCGGGGATTTCGCTCTTGTGTCTCTGCCAAATTTCGAAGTCCAGGGGATCATGCGCAGGGGTTACTTTCACAACGCCGGTGCCGAATTTCGGGTCGATCGCATCGTCCGCGATTACTTTGAATTTCAATGGTCCCAAAACGCCCTGCGCCTCGATTTCTTTTCCGATATATTTTTGATACCGCTTGTCTTTCGGATTCACCGCAAGCGCGGTATCGCCGAATTTTGTTTCGGGCCGGACGGTGGCAAGTGTGAGCGGCCCATATTTGATGTAATAGAGGGGATCTTCGCGTTCGACGTATTTTACCTCCAGGTCCGAGAGCGCGGTTTTGTGCTTGGGGCACCAGTTCACGACTTTCAGATCCCGGTATACCAAGCCGTCTTTGTAAAGCTGTTCGAACGTTTCGTAGACGGTTTTTATGATATCCGGATCAAGTGTGAATTTCTCGCGCGACCAGTCGCAGGAAGCGCCGAGCTTGCGGAGCTGGTTTTCCATCACTTTTTTATTTTTCTGCGTGAATTCCCAGATCTCTTCCCAGAGCTCTTCGCGGTTCATAGTGAAGCGGCTCCGACGACCTTCGGTGTCGGAGCTCCGACCGTGCAACGCGTCGGAGTTTCGCCCCTCTTTGTCTAGTTTTTTATCGAAGACCACTTGCGTTTCGAATCCGGCGTGGTCCGCGCCGGGGAGCCAAAGCGTTCTCTTCCCGCGCATACGCGCAAAGCGCACCATAATATCCTCGAGCGTTATTCCCACCGCATGCCCGATGTGGAGCGAGCCGTTTGCGTTTGGGGGAGGCATAATGATAGCAAATGGCTTATGGCCGATGGCGGAGGGTTTTTTGTTCTGGTTTTTTTTATTTGCTTTATGCCATTTGCTATATGCCTTTTCGAGCCTGTCTGGATCGAAAAACCCCGACTCTTCCCAGAGGCGGTATATTTTTTCTTCGGTCTTGAGATGGTCGTAGCGTGGTTCCAACTGTTCCGGCATTACTATTTATTTTACCTTAAGTTGTGCGTTTTATGCGAACTTTTTTCATCACCAAGAATTAATCCCTTGCGGGGTTGTTTTTTTGCCTTGTGGTGATATTATGCATAAGCAGTGGAACGTGGGGTGGCTGTTCTGCGAAGGGGACAGCGCCTCCGGTCCCTCATCAGAGGGCGTCTCTGGGCACTCGAGCCGTGCCTGGAGACGCCCAGTATTTTTAAAAGAGTGGTTATTTGAATAAAAAGATGAAGATTTTTGTAAAAGCGAAACCGAGCGCGAAGGAAGAGCACGTGGAAAAAGTTTCCGATGCCGAATTTATTGTTTCGGTAAAAGAGCCTCCGGTTCGGGGCGCCGCGAATGCCGCGATCATCCGCGCACTCGCGGAATATTTTCAAAAACCAGTTTCAAGCGTTCGGATCGTTTTGGGGCATACTGCCCGAAGAAAGATTATTGAAGTTCTTTCTTAGCCAAGCTCTGCTTCTATATTTTCTTAAATCTTAAGTCTTAAATCCTAATTCTTAATTCTACCCGGCGAGAGCAGCCCTTGTTTCTTCCACGTCCTTCGCGATTTGCGCGCCGAGCGCGCGGTTATCGGGGAACGAGCGGATGTCCCGGAGATACTGGCCAAGGAAGAGTGTTATCTCTCGCGGGGGAGAGTGAATTTCCGTGTCCAGTACATACGCCTCAAGAGACGATTCTTTTTGTCCGAAAACCGGGATCGGCCCGTAGTGAATTGCCGCCATGTGTTTTTTCCCGTCTATTTCCACCCAGCCCGCGTAGATCCCGTATTGGTGGCTGAAGGGCCTTGGGATCTTTAGATTCAAGGTGGGGAATCCGATCTCTTTTCCCTTGCCCCGCCCCGCGATCACGGTTGCGACATAGCGATACTCGGCGGCGCCATTCAGTTTTGCGACCCGGTATGCCGCGAAGAGAAGCACTGCCGCGGCGATATACTGGCTTGGAGCAAGAAGGGTTTTATAAAGAAAAATATCGATGATCACGGCCACGAGAGGGAACACAAGCTCCAAGATGGTGGCGACTTTTGTCTGTGTCCGCTTGAGCCCTTGGTAGTAGATCCAAAGCGCCACCATGCCGGTTGAAAGGGCGATGACGACAAGGCGACCGAGTTGGCTTGCGTCAAGAGCGGGGAAGCTTGGCGTGCCCGAGAGAATAAAAAGAAGCGGCAACGAGAGAAGGGTGGTGATAAAAAAGCGAAGTCCGGTAATGTACGTTCCGGAGTGCTTGAGGAGCGAATAGCGTGAGAATGCGGTTGAGGACCCCCATGCGAATGCGGCGCCAAAGGCAAAGAGTGCCGCGCCGATAGTACCCGCGCCCGTTTCGAAGTTCACAATTCCGTTTTTAAACGTCACAAAATACGCGGCGATAAGCGCCACGCCGGCCCAGAGGAGGTACCGAGAAGAAAGTTTTTCTTTGAGGAACAGTTTCCCGGTGCCTATTGCGAATATCGGCTGGAGCTTTTGGAGAAGGAATACCACCGAGAATGAAATGAAATTCACTTTCGCGAGCGCGGTGGTAAACCATAATGTTCCCAAAACGCCGCTTAAGAGCGATACCCATACGATGGCGCCCCATTCGGATTTTCGGAGCCGTTCACCTTTTGCCTTGCGAAAGAAGAACGGCGCGATGAGCAATGCGCCGATCAAGTGTTCGTAAAATACGATCGCGATCGGAGGAAGAGAAAATAAGCTTCGGCGAATTACGCCGTCAACCGCCCAGAGGAGCGCGGCTATTACTATCAATCCGGGGCCGCCGAAGAGCGTTCTTTTCATAGTGAAGTTTTTTTAGTGTAGCACGGAAGCTGTTCCGTCGTAAGTATTTGCTATACTGGATATATGAATAAAAAAAGGGGGTTTACGCCGATCGAGGTGGTCGTAGTGGTCGTAGCGATTCTCGTGGGGTTTGGCGTGGGGGTGTATTATGCCCGAAGGCCGTCCCTTCCCGACGCCTCACTTCAAGGGCAGGCCTGTTCTGGGGTTGCCGTTCCTACGTGTGTGTTGTCATTGAAGCCGGAGTGTAAAGATGGGAAGTGGACTTGTACTTCTCCCACTGGAACCGGAGGAACGCAAGCCGGCAAAACAACAACAGGAGGAAGCGGCGCTGGAACGAACCCCTCGCCGACGGTTCCAAAACAATCCTCAACGACGCTGACTCTCACGCTTCGGGCGCAGAATAATTCGAACGAGAAAGGCACTGTTAAGATTACCTATATGAGCGACCGGCTTCTCCGCGTGAAGATCTCCGTAACGGGAGGAGCGCCGGGTGTTATACAGCCGGCGAATATTCGCAGTGGCGCGTGTTCGGCGCCAGGAAGCATGCTCTACATTTTAAATCCCGTTTTGAGCGGGAATTCGGAGACAGACCTTCCTGTCGCGTTCGCCGATCTCAAGGCGCGAGCTCCTTACGCGGTGAATATCATTAAGTCATCCGTCGAATCCAACATCTTTGTTTCCTGCGGGGATACGACGAAGCCGTAAGTATTTGGCATATTGAATCTATGAATAAAAAACTTGGTTTCGCGCCGATTCTGGTAGTTTTGATAGTTGTTGCCGCTCTCGCCGCAGGAGTTGGCCTTTTGCAGTACACGAAGAACAGATCCGCAAGTATCTCTGGTGGAGATGCTGTTCTGTCAGGGAGTGGAGAATTATGTGTTTCTCTAGATGAGTCGGCGTGCTTATCTAATAATTTATGTACTGCCCACTATGAGCATCTCGAAGCGCCTCCGGGTGACGGGGAAGGTTTTATAAACGCAGAGATGTACCGTCGTTGCTCACCAAAGAGTGCCGCGCTTCCCACATGCCAGAAGGCTCTTTTCACTTATGTGAGGGAAAACAGGGAAACCAAAACAAAGGAAGAATGCATTGATCAGAAAGAAGCCATATTAACTTGGAAAACCTACCGCAACGAGCAGTATGGGTTTGAGTTCCAGTATCCGGCGAACAATGATTTTAATGAAAAGTCCGGATTAGATTGGCTCAATATTGCGCCGTTCATTTCTCTTACGGTGTATCCCGGCACAAGCATTTTAAGCTCAAAAGATTATCCATGGGAAATTATGGGAAAAGAATTGATCAGTCTACAAAAAAATTATGACGGGTATGCAGAGGACCTAAGCACCAAAAATCGAAGTCAATGTGATGGTATGGGTGATTGCGGCCAGTCTTTTTTCAATATATTGAAGAGAAAAGTTGCCGACATACCTGCAATAGATTACCGACAAAATAGCGTTGGTGGCGCAGATAGAAGTGTTATTTTCGAAAGACAAGGTATAGTTTTTCAGTTTTATCACGCAGCATGGTATCCGCTTCCCTTCGATGTGGATAAAATGAAGGAACATGCAGGCGAGTTTATTGGTTATCAAAGTTATCAAAATTTCGAGCAAATCCTCTTCACCTTCAAATTTATTAAGTAATTCAGATGTTCATGTCGCCTTTGGCGATTAATTTGTATTTCTTGCCCCGTAAATAATTAATATACCCCGCCACGGCGATCATCGCGGCGTTATCGGTGTTGAATTGGGGGTCGGGTGCCAGGAAGCGGGCATTCAGTTTTTCTGATTCTCGTTTTAATGCGGCGCGGAGTGCCTTATTTGCGGCAACGCCTCCGCAGAGGATCATGGACTTGGCGTTATATTCGCTTACGGCGCGCATGGTTTTTGCGACGAGTACATCAATTGCGGCTTTTTGGAATGACGCGGCTACGTTAGTAAGTAGTGAGTAGTTAGTAGGAAGTAGTTCATGATCTCGAGTGTAATAAAGTACTGCTGTCTTTAATCCCGAAAAACTGAAGTCGTAGTTTTTTTGATTAAGCATCGGGCGCGGAAATTCGATGGCATCCGCTCTGCCGCGTTTCGCAAGTTTTTCGATCTCCGGTCCGCCGGGGTAGGGAAGTCCCAAGATCCGCGCCACCTTATCGAATGCTTCGCCCACGGCATCGTCTCTTGTTTCGCCGAGTTTTTTACGTGTTTTGAGGTCTTTAAGCAAAAGGAGCGTTGTGTGGCCGCCGCTTACAATCAAGGCAATGGATGGAAATTTCAAGCTCCAAGAGCCAAATT
>CAYTEE010000026.1:8266-9574 GCA_964436785.1 uncultured Candidatus Saccharibacteria bacterium | reverse complement strand
CCTCACCTATACGAGAGTGCGAAGCGGCCGCATTCCGTGTTGTGCAATACAACAGGATGCGTATCGAGATCAAAGTTTATCCGATAATACCACAGCTTCAAGGGAATGCCTCTCTCGTATAGGTGAGGGATCAAACCCCGTTAGAAATAGCCAGCCCCTAAGACCCTTCGGGCGCGCTTGCGCGCGGGCGAGATTTCTAACGGGGTCAAACCCGATTACTGTCCGGTGGTCGAGGTTGGGGAAGGAATAAGGATCGGTGCGGGGGTTGGCGCGGAGGAATTGGGAGCAAATTTATCCGACGCCGGTTCTTCAAAAATGATATGCCGCACGACTTCTGTTTCCCGGCCGAGGAATTTTTTCGCTCTCACGCGGATCGTGTTATCTCCCGGCCCGAGCAGGATCGTTTTCTGCCATAATCCGGATTCGCCGATCGGTATGAGCTCGTCCCCGCCGCCGCCGACGCTTATGTACAATTCGTTCGCGTCCTGCGCTTTCCCTTGAACGAGAAAATCTTTGCTTTGTACGATTAGCAAGTCGTTCTCGGGATAGGTTATCTCAATAGTGGGGCGGCCGAGAATTTTAGAGAATCGGAATCCGGCGTAAAGAAGAACAATAAGAAGAACGATCCCGCCGATTATTTTTTTATTCAGCGGTTCGCGCGCAAAACGGTTCTTCGGGAGTTCGTCGTTCGGTCCGGACCCTCGGATGAGCCCGTGCGCCCTGAATTTCTCGAGCCATGCCTCGCCGTCGAAATCAAGGATGTGGCCGAGTTTTACCAGATACCCGCGAAGATAGGGGGCCGCCGGCAGGGAATCGAGCCGTCCGGCATTCAAATTTTGGAGGTGCTTCATGGCGATGCCGGAGAGTTCCGAAAGCTTCGCGAGGGTGAGTCCGCGTTCTTTGATCTTGGTGACAAATAGATTTTGAAATTCTGCCTCGGGATTTTCTTCCATCCCTCACCCTTGCGAGATTGTGAATCGCACACAACCACGCCTCTTGTTATAAACGACTATGCTTGTAATCATTGTTTAGTATAGATTTATATTTCAAAGCCGACTATTATCTCGCAAAGGTGAGGGATCCATCGTTTTATATGTTCCGCTCCTCTATTTTCTCAAAATAGACATCGCGCGGCTTTGCGCCTTCGCCCGGCCCTATGATACCCCGCGCTTCCATCAGGTCAAGGAGGCGCGCCGCGCGGGCGTAACCCACCTTGAGGCGCCGCTGGAGAAGGGAGGCGGACGCTTTTTTCGCTTCCGCGACCATTTGCACGGCTTCATCGTAGAGCTCGTCGTCCTCGTCTTCCAG
>CAYTEE010000026.1:0-8166 GCA_964436785.1 uncultured Candidatus Saccharibacteria bacterium | reverse complement strand
TCTCCATTCACGTCCCTGCCGAGCACGAATCCGAGCGCCCCAGATTTTTGGAAGTCTTCGTACGCCATGAGGCTTCCGAGGCGCACGAGTGCCGCCGTTTTATTCGGCACTTCGATCCCCACGAGCGATTTCCCGGGGATGGGTGCTTCTATTCGTATCGGATGCGCCGCAAGCGCAAGCGCGATATCCTGGTGCAGGGCCGTGATGCGGGAGAGTTTCATTCCTTCCGCGGGCTTCAATGTATAGCGCGTGACCTTGGGGCCAATATTAATCTCTCCCATCTCGACGGCGATCCCAAAACCCTCAAATGTCCGCTTGATGATATTTGCGTTCGCCCGCAGATCTCCGGTGGTTGGCTTCTCTATGGTGGACCTGAGGAGAGAGAGCGGAGGTGGCATATAGTTCTTACTCATTATGGCTCCAACTCCCGGAACAACGGGCTTGGTTTTCTCTCGTTTTTCCGCGGCCGGTTTTTCTTCCGCAGTCTGAACGTCTTTCGCCCCGGGCGGAACCGCTCCCTTCTCCGATTCGTGCGCTTCGCCGGTTATGTGCACCGGCTCTTCTTTTTGTTTTTCTTTTCTTCCCGGCAGACGGAACTTCAGCGGCGCGTCGAAGGTGAGTACCAGCCCGATCGCTGCGGCAAAAATACTGATCACTACCGCGGCAATGGCGCCGAAGGGTTTTTTGAGCGACCCGAAAGCGAGTCCGAGCCAGCCGCCGTTCCCCGGGGAGGAAAGTTCAATGAGTCCCAGGACCGAAAGCAGAAAAAGCAGTGCGCCCAAAAACGCAACGCCGAAAATGGTCTCGCGTTCCGAAAACAAGAAAACGCCGGCAACGAGAAGCAGGCTTATGGGAAGGACCAGGTATCCCCACCCAAGGAGCGCCTCGAACGCATTAAATATAATGGCGCCCACGGGCCCCGCTCCTTCGAAGCGGGCGAGAATAAATATCGCCGCAAGGCAGATAAGCGCGATCGCCCAGATGCTCCGTTTTATCTCGGGACGGATGCGGTTCTGAGGTTGCTCCTTCCCGCGTTTCTTGCTCATGTCGTCTATATCTTACTATGAAGCGGCCAAGAATTTAAATAGGAGGAGCGGTACGTTGTATAATGTATTTAAACGCCAGGAACACGCCCATGAAGATCCATTTAAAAAAGGGAAAGGCTAGTATTCGTACCAAGACGCTTATCGTATTCGACCTGGACGGCACGCTGACCGAAACAAAATCGTCGATCGCCCAGGATATGGGGCGGCTTTTGGTACGGCTTCTTGAGAAAAAATCGGCAGCGATCATAGGTGGCGGGCGCTATAAACAGTTTCGCATTCAATTTTTGAAACAATTCCGGGCCCCCAAGGAGCTTTTGAAGCGGCTTTATTTGTTCCCAACCACCGCTACCTCGTTCTATCGCTATCAGGGCGGATGGAAAAACGTGTATTTCCATGAACTTTCCGGGAAGGACCGCGCCGCTGTCAAGTATGCGTTCCGCGAGGTGCTCAAAGAAATTCATTATGTCCCTCCGCCGAAGCTTTATGGAAAAGTTATTGAAGACCGGCGAACGCAAGTTAGTTTTTCAATGCTGGGGCAGGACGTAGTGGCGATGCTTGGCGCGCGCGGCGTCCGGCTCAAAAAGGAATGGAAGCGGAAAAACACGCCCGTCAAAATGAAAATAGCTCGGCTTATGGCAAAGCGGCTGCCGCACCTTGAGGTGCACGCGGCGGGTTATACCACGATAGATGTCACCAGGCGGGGCATTGATAAGGCTTACGGCATCCATCAGATCAGAAAGAAGCTCCATGTTCCGATTAAAAATATGCTCTTTGTGGGGGACGCAATCTACCCCGGCGGCAACGATTACGCGGCGGTGAAAACCGGCGTGGATTATGTGCAGGTTTTGGGGCCTCGGGAAACGGCAAAAATTATACGATCCATCGTTCGTTGATTTCGGTCGTGAGGGGAAGCATAGTGAACGCAGACCTTTGGAGGATATGCATCATGAAAAGCGAAGCGGAAGAAACAGTTACGCGCGCCGGTATTTTCTCCCGCTGCATTCGGAAGGAACTTACGCCCAAAGAGGGCGTGCGCATTTTTTTCGAGGAAGTGGTTCCTCGGTGCGATGTTCGCCCTGTAGTTGCGGAGGAGTCCCGGCGGAGAGTTCTAGGGATTTTTTGGGAGGTCGGTCGAGGAGAAACTCCGATGATGGCGGGCGGGGACGAGATTTATACGGCGCTCAAGATGCAACGCGGATGGTAGCACCGGCTTCCCGAAAAGGAGCCGTTTTTTTGACAAAAACCCTCCTTACAATTAGATTATTAGTAGATCTTCTCGAGGGTGCAACAGGAGGTGAGGGCAATGAGCCAAGAGAAGCCGACGCTCCGTAAGCGCGCGGAGAAAGACCGAACGACCGAACAAGCGCTCCTTGCGATGATTTGGCGGAATGAGCTTGATCCCCAGGAATTCAACGAGTCTTCGGAAGTTCTCGACGTACTCGCCGACATTCGAAGCCATCAGGTGAATGTGACGGAGGGATGGAATGCGATTCAGGAGATTCGAGAAGGGGAGAAGCACTGACGGCAACCATCGCGTGCAAACGGAGAAAAGAGGGAGCTTCCTCGGAAGCTCCCTCGCAGACCTTCACGGGAGATCTAATAATAAATAGAAAGGACACGCAAAAACGCATGCCGGATTTTTTTTCGAGTTCATTGGGTTTGAAACTCGCGGCGGATCGGGTGGTTGAAGAGATCATCCGGTTCATGAACGCGGAGCCGCGCCGCCACTATAAGGTGACGATCGGCACCGATTCGGAGCGCCTTTCGGGCGGACGCGCGGATTTTGTGACCGCTATCGTGGTGCACCGCGTGGGAAACGGCGGCCGTTATTTTTGGCGGCGGCTCGAAATGGGAAAATTCCATACGCTCCGCGACCGCATTATAAAAGAGGTGGTCATCTCGCTTGACGTGGCAAAAAGTTTTTTGACGCTTCTCGAAAAGGAACTTCGCGGGAACGATGCATTGGAATGGGATTTTGAGATTCATGCCGACATTGGCGAGAACGGCGAAACGAAAGCGATGATCCAGGAAGTAGTGGGCATGATCCGCGCGTATAATTTTGAAGCGAAGACGAAGCCGGGAAGCTACGCTGCGTCAAACGTTGCGGATCGCCACGTATGAGGTGTCAAGTGTCAGGTATCAAGTGTCAAGCAACGTGATGACCGATAAGGGATATAAAAAGCTTCGGGTTTATGGAGAAGCACATGCGTTAGTAAAACTTATCTATCAAGCCACGGATGTTTTTCCGAAATCAGAGACTTTTGGACTGATGAGTCAAATGAGGCGATCAGCAGTATCAGTTCCCGCCAATATTATTGAGGGGCAAGCTCGTTCAAGTAAGAAAGAATTCCGACATTTTCTTTCGATAGCGAATGGTTCATTAACGGAGTTAGAGTATTATATTGAATTATCATTTGACCTGAATTATATTGATCGTAAAAATTATGAGTTTCTCAATAAACAACAGCACGCAGTTGGAATGTTACTGGGAGGGCTCATTAAAAGTTTAAAAAATCTGACACCCGATACTTGACACATGACACTTGATACTTTGGTTTTCGACATCGAGACCCAGAATTTTTTCACCGACCCGGAGGTCGGGTGGAATAATTTTGATGCCCTCAAAATTTCCGTGGTCGGCATCTATTCCTACGCGCGTGGGAAATATTTTTGCTTCGAGGAACATGAGATGGAAAAGCTCGCGGAATTTTTCCGCGAGGCAAGCTGCCTTGTGGGGTTTAGTATGAACCGGTTTGACGTGCTCGTGCTCCATCGGTATTTTCAGAAACTTGGCGATATCCGGGGGCTCGACCTTTGGGGAAAGGAACGCGTTGATCTCCTCTCTGAAATCGAGCTTGCGACCGGCGAGCGCATCGGCTTGGGAAAGCTTGCGGAAGCGAATCTCGGAGAAGGGAAAACCGGCCATGGCGCCCACGCGATAGAACTCTACCGGAATGGCGAGATTGCTGCCCTCAAGGATTACTGCCTTGTGGATGTGCGCCTTACCAAAGAGCTCTATGATATATACCGTAAGAAGGGGGAGTTTATCATCCCGGATCGGATAACGGGGGAAAAGACAAGAGTGCGCGTGGGCGGTGGGGCAGAGGTACTTCCGTCCGGGAAGCTTTTTTAACAAAGAATCCGCGCTCTCGGCGTTTTTAAGGAGAGTACTGCTCCTCTTTCCATTTTCCATATGATGAAGAAAATCTACCTCGATTATGCGGCTTCGACCCCTGTCGACCCTCGGGTGGTGGCGGCGATGGAGCCTTTTTTCTTGGAGCATTTTGGAAATCCAAAGGCCATTCATTCGTTCGGGCAGGAGGCGATGGCAGCGATAGACCATGCACGCGAGAAAATAGCGCGGGCGCTCGGCGCCGATTTCCGGGAGATTATATTCACCGGCTCGGCAACCGAGGCGAATAATCTTGCGCTTCGCGGGACATTTTTTTCTTTTAAGGAAGGTTTCCGAGAAGCAGAATCTCGCGCTCCTCGTCTTGTAATATCTTCGATCGAACACGAATCTATCGAAAAGACGGCGAGCGACCTTGAGCGGTCCGGATGCGAGGTAGTAAGGGTTCCCGTTGACGAGCAGGGCACGATCGATATTCGCGCTCTCCGCGCGGCTATAAACGAGCGGACGTTTCTTGTGTCTATCATGTACGCGAACAACGAGATCGGGTCGGTTCAGCCCATAGCCCGGATCGCGGAAGCCATTTCCGATTTCAAAAAGGAGCGGCAGTCGCGGACATATCCGCTGTTTCATACGGACGCCGTCCAGGCGTTCCAATTTTTGGATTGTGACGTTCGGAGGCTCGGGGCGGATATGATGACCTTCTCTTCGCATAAAATTTACGGGCCGAAAGGCGTTGGAGGGTTTTATGTCGGCGGGAACGCCGCAGGGAATCTTCGCCCCATTATAACCGGCGGAGGCCAGGAATTTTCGTTGCGCTCCGGAACAGAGAACGTGCCTATTATCGTGGGATTCGGAAAAGCCGTCGAGCTTCTTTTCCCGAAGAAGGAGAGCGAGGCGAAAAGGATAGCCAATCTTCGGGCGCATTTTGTGGATTCATTGAAAGAAGTTTTTCCGGAGATTGTAGTAAATGGAGGCAGTAGGGAAATATTGCCTAACATCGCGAATATCACTTTCCCGCATTGGAGCGCGGGAGACGTGCTCGCCCGTTTCGATCTTCGGGGGCTTGCCGTAGGAACGAGTTCTGCATGCGCTTCGCGCCGCGCCGTGCCTTCCCGTACGCTTCGCGCAATGGGAGTAAGTGATGAAAGAGCCGCCGGGAGTATTCGTTTTAGTTTTGGGAGGCCGACGACGGAGAATGAAATAAAACGGGCGCTTGCAATTATCAAATCCGCGCTTAATAATAAATAACCATGAAAATCGAAAACGAAAAAAGAGCAATATTTTATCTTTTTGTGGCTGCGGTTCTCGGCGGGGTTATCGGAGCATCGCTTGTTTCGGGGAGGGCGGAGGCAAATTTTCTGACCGATTTTTTCAGAAATTTCGGGCAGGGGCAGAACGGCGCGAGCACATCCACGCCCGCGGTTCCCCTCTATAAGCCCGCGATCGATTTCGAGGGCGCGGTTGTCGCGGCGGTCAAAAAGGCATCGCCCGCGGTGGTCGCCATCACGATCTCAAAAAACGTTCCTATTATAGAGAATTGCCCGTATAACCCATTCTCCGATCTGCCGCCGGAATTCCAGGATTTTTTCGGCGGGCAGTTCTATCAGCCGTGCGAAAAGGGTTCGAAATTGCAGGAGGTGGGAAGCGGGAGCGGGTTTGTCATTTCGTCCGACGGGCTCATTTTGACCAATAAGCACGTGGTGAGCGACAAGGCAGCTTCTTACACGGTATTTACGAATGACGGGAAAAAATATGACGCGAAGGTCTTGGCGCGGGATCCCGCGCAGGATCTGGCGCTTGTGAAAATCAACGCGGCAAACCTTTCCGCGGTGGACCTTGGGGATTCGGACGCGATCCAGCTTGGTCAAACCGCTATCGCCATCGGGAACGCGCTTGGGGAATTCCGGAATACCGTCTCGGTTGGCGTGATCTCCGGGCTTGCGCGGGACGTAACCGCATCGGGAGGAAGCACCACGGAGCGCATCCAGGGGGTTATCCAGACCGACGCGGCGATCAATCCGGGGAATTCCGGCGGACCGCTTTTGAATCTCCGCGGGGAGGTGATCGGCATCAACACTGCGGTGGTTTCCGGCGCGCAGAATATCGGCTTTGCGCTCCCTATCAATAAGGCAAAACGGGACATAGAGTCGGTAAAGAAAACCGGCGAGATCATCGTGCCGTATCTCGGGGTGCGCTATATCGGCATCACGCCGGATTTCGCGAAAAAGGAGAAACTTTCGATTGAAGATGGCGCGCTGGTGCGGGGGTCCGAAGACGGGCCGGCGGTGCAGCCGAACTCTCCGGCCGCGAAGGCGGGGATCCAGGCTGAAGACATTATCCGCGAAGTGAACGGGAAAAAAGTAAGTAAAGACAAACCGCTGGGCGATATCATCGCCGAGTTCGGAGTCGGAGAAACCGTTTCGTTAAAAATTTATCGCGCAGGGAAAGAAATTTCTCTTCAAATTGCGCTAGGGAAGCGTCCGGAGTAACGCTTTACCGGTTGGATTCCCTTAGATGCGGGACCCCTAACGGGATTGATCCCTCACCCATGCGAGAGAGGCATTCATCCGAAGCCATGATATTATTTGATATATCCCACTTTATGAAAATATTAAGTCGCATCATCCAACACTGTGTATAATCGCTTCGCACTCTCGCATGGGTGAGGGATTGACTCTCGTGGTATAATTTTTTATAAGTAACAGCAATGGCGAATTTTCATCGTTTTACCATCAAGGCCCAGGAAGCGCTCCAGAATGCGCAGGAACTTGCCGCGGAAAAAAACCACGGAGAGCTTAAAGCGCTTCATCTTCTCCACGCGCTTATCGAGGATTCGCAGTCCCTTATTCAGCCGATCCTCATGCGCGCGGGCGTGAATCTCGACAAGCTTCACGCGCAGATCATCTCCGAGCTCGACAAGCTGCCGAAGATCGTTGCGAATACGAATGTGGGGCAGCTTTATCTTTCGCAGGGCCTCATGCACATTTTGGATCAGGCGGCGAAGATCGCGGCTCAGCAAAAAGATGAGTTCATCTCATGCGAGCATTTGCTTCTCGCGCTTCTCGAGGCGCCGTCGCCCGCGCAAAGTATTCTCCAGCAGTTCGGTTTGCGGCGAGAGACCGCGTTCCGGATATTGGCGCACCTCCGCGGTTCGGCGCGCATTACCGACGAAACTCCCGAATCGAAATTCCAGGTGCTCGAAAAATATGCTATCGACGTAACGGAGAGGGCCCGCGCGGGAGAGCTAGACCCGGTGATCGGCCGCGAAACGGAACTCCGCCGCGTGATCCAGGTGCTCTCACGGCGGACCAAGAATAATCCGGTATTGATCGGAGAGCCCGGCGTGGGGAAGACCGCGATCGTCGAGGGTCGTGCTCAACGCATTATAAGCGGCGAGGGGCCGGAGCCCTTGAAGAATAAGCGGATTATCATGCTGGACCTTGGGTCGCTCATCGCCGGGACGAAGTTCCGAGGAGAGTTTGAGGATCGCCTGAAGGCCTTTATTAAGGAGATAAAAAACTCCGCCGGACAGCTTATTCTCTTTATCGACGAGATACATATGATAGTGGGCGCCGGAGCGGCGGAAGGGGCGGTGGACGCATCGAATCTTTTGAAGCCGGCGCTTGCGCGCGGAGAGCTTCACGCGGTAGGGGCGACAACTATCCGGGAATATCAGCGGTATATAGAGAAGGATCCGGCGCTCGAGCGGCGGTTCCAGCCGATCATGGTGGATGAGCCCACGCTCGACGATTCGATTGCTATCCTCCGCGGACTTAAAGAAAAATATGAGATCCATCACGGGCTTCGGATCTCGGACGAAGCGATCGTTGCCGCGGTGAATCTCGCGGCACGCTACATTACCGACCGCTATCTTCCGGACAAGGCCGTGGATCTGATAGACGAAGCGGCAGCGGCGCGGCGGATAGAAAGCGAAAGTATTCCATCGGATATCGATAAGGCGCGCCGGGAGATCATGCGGCTTGAGAT
>CAYTEE010000025.1:0-10259 GCA_964436785.1 uncultured Candidatus Saccharibacteria bacterium | reverse complement strand
GCTTCTCGAAGCATCACTTCTCTTGGGCGCATTTTGGTCGTATAAAATGGGCACTTCGACAAATTTACTCTATCAGGAAAAGAAGAGCAGATTTGTGTTGGGCATTGCCGGGGATTCGGGCGTCGGGAAGTCTACTCTCGCCGACGCTTTTTCGCGCGTGGTTGGGCATGAAAATATTGCCCGCCTTGATGGGGACGATCTTCATAAATGGGAACGGGGGAATCCCGAGTGGAATGCCGTTTCTCATTTGAACCCCAAAGCGAACCTCCTTCACGTAGATCTTGTTCATGCCGTTACGCTTCTTCGCGGAGATTCCATCGAACGGCGGCCCTATGATCATTCCACTGGGAAGTTTTCCACTCCGGTTGATATGGAGGCAAAAAAGTTCATTCTTTTTCAGGGACTCTTGCCGTTCATGCTCGAGGAGATGCGTTCCATGTTCGATCTTAAAATATTTATGGAAGCAGATGAGCCATTGCGTATCGCATGGAAGATGGCGCGTGACGGAAGTGAGCGCGGTTATTCCGAGGTGGAAACGAAGGCCCAGATCGAGCGCCGAAAGCCCGACGCGGAAAAATTCGTATCTCCACAGAGAGAATTTGCCGACTGGGCAATTCATTATGCGCACGAGGGCGGCAGAACCTACAGCACGGAGTATATTTTCAAGAATTCCATAGGGGTAGACGGCCTTGTTGAACAACTCTCCGCCGTTCAGGAATTTTCCGTTGAACATTCCTATGTGGACATGAATTATCAACGCCTCGTTTTCCGCGGAGAAATTTCCGCTACTGTGCTCCGCGAAGTTGCCTATAGGCTTTTCCCGAACATGTTCGATCTGGTCGATCATGACCCGGATATCCTTTCGGGAATTTCGGGAATTCACCAGCTTTTCTTCATTAATTTTCTCAATCATTTTTATCTTGTCCGCCTTCACCGTGCGCGCCTTTCTTGATATTTCAAACAAATTAGGGAGTTCTCCGATGTTCGCGCAAGGGGCGGGCGGGAATACGTCCGTAAAGCGTGGGAATCGGATGTACGTAAAAGCCTCGGGTGTTTTTTTAAAGGATCTTCGAGAAGGATATGGTTATGCTTGCTGTGATTTCGGAAAGATACGCGGTTATATAGAGAAATTTTCGTTATCCGATAGCCCGAGCGAGCTGGAGTTCGACGCATTCCTCAGATCGGCTCTTTTCCCGGAAGAAACGTTCGGGGAACCTTCTATTGAGACAGGAATACACGCCGTTTTGGATTCCGCATATGTTGCCCACACGCATAGCGTTATGGCGAATATTTTTACCTGCATGAAGAATGGATACAGGCTTCTTTCGCGCATATTCGATCCACGGAGCTTTGCTCACGTTCCCTATTTTAATCCCGGAGCCCAGCTTTCATGCGGGATCGCATCGCTTGCGAAGCAGGGGCCGCTACCGCCCATCCTGTTTCTTAAGAATCACGGATTGGTCGTCCACGGAGAGGATGCCGAGACTGTCGTATCGCAAACACTTGAAGTGCATCGAGCCATTGAGAAATATCTCACCGAGAACAACGCGTTCGAGGAATTCCGCGTGGAGCGCGAGATGGCCGATTTTTCATCGCATCTCTTTCCCGACTCGGTTGTTTATTCGGGCATCGATCCTTCCCAGCTTGCTCCGGACAAAAGGGACGTTCTTTTTGAGATAAGCTCCGCTGTGCGCTATGTCACGAAAATGATAAGGCGCCTTGGAGAAGAGCCACGCTTCATAAGCGTTGCCGATATGGAGCGCATCCGTGCTATGGATAAGGAAAAAATGAGAATGCGTATGATAATGAAAGAAGTATGAGCGATCATATAAGATCATTTTTCTCCGGCAAGGACGCAAGAAAAAAGGGGATAGCCATTGCTCTTGTCGCCATTGTCGCGCTCTCTTTCGCGTGGCGTTTTACCGCGAGGATAAAGCATTTTCAAGAATGCGATTCTTCTGCGGTATACGCGATGGTGTCCGACACCTATGGGATCCAAGGTCAACTGGGGGAAAAGCTTGAAAAAACGGCCAATGAGGATTCGGCGGGGTTCTATCGGTCGCTTGCGAATACGCGCCTCGCCCTTCGTTTTTATGCGCTTTCTGCGGTTTCGGTCCATGCTTTCCGCTCGCTTCTTACCGTTCCGTTCGCCTCGACCTATTCGGCGGGGTCGGGTTTTATATACGGTCTCGTGAGCCACGAGGGGATGAACTACCAGGAATTTCTTTCGCG
The DNA here is from genome assembly GCA_964436785.1 of uncultured Candidatus Saccharibacteria bacterium. Taxonomy (GTDB): domain Bacteria; phylum Patescibacteriota; class Minisyncoccia; order UBA6257; family 2-01-FULL-56-20; genus CAYTEE01. The sequence goes on along the minus strand of CAYTEE010000025.1, from coordinate 8,027 downwards.
CGCCGTAACGATCACGTTGCTTCTTTTCCATGTGAGCGTGCTTCTGCTTTATTTCACTCTGCGGCGCATGGGTATTTCCGCGGGTTCCGCGCTTCTCGCTTCGCTTGTTATGCTATTTTCCATTTCCCTTTCTTCGTATGGATATCACCTGGGGAGTACCGTATGGAATTACGCAAGCGGATTTTTGTGGTGTTACCTTTTGGCGCGTTTTTGGCGAACGCCAAAAACGTTCTGGATCGTCGCCGTTGCGACTGCAGTTCTTATCTTTTTTAATTATCTTATCATTCTCTTTTGGTTCTCATTCATATTCGCGGTTCTCTGGAGCACTTTCGCTCGCGAAGGCCGCCGCACGATGACGCGGGAGATCGTTCGGCTCGCGCGATCCCAGTGGCTCGTAGCGATCGCAATTCTTGTGGTTCTTTTCTTTTATCCCCCGGGGCAGGGTAATCGCGTTGACACTATTCTCTCGTCTTTTTTCAGCGATTCTTATTATATTGTATTGAACTTTTTCAGTTTTTCCGCTCAAAACACCCCGCTCGACGTCATCGTATTTCTTATGGGGGGAGCGGCGGTCGCGGCTTTTTTCTTCGCAAAGCGGATGCGCAACCGGGAATCTTCATCGGATATCCTTGGGCGCATGCTTGTTGTGTTGTGTCTTTTGTTTCTGTTTTTCGTCGCAGTGGGCGTTCTGGGGTCTGCGCCGTCCCGCCATATTCTTTTCCTCGCCCCTCTTGTGTTTATCGGCCTCGCAGAAGGGATCGAAGCGGCAAGGACCTATGTGGCGCCTTATATTTCCTATTGGGTGATAGGAGGCGCGTCCGCACTTCTTTTGTTTTTTGGATTTGTTTCGATGGGAACGCGCATGGAAACGGCAAGCGCACGGATGGCTGATGCGACGAATCCCAGAATTCAAGGCATAGCCACATTCTATTGTATGATCGATACTATCGAACGGATGTCGGTGGAGTATCCTGTTATTAAGGCAACTTCGCCGGAACTTCTCCAAAAGGGCGCCGTGTATCTATATGTCGACAGGAAAGATGATTTCCGGACGATGCAAAAACAATGGGAAGCGAGCGGGAGGTCTGTAAAAATTGATGTGCTCTCCGTGAAAGAAAATGCCTCAAATACTTATTTTGTCGCGCGCAATCCGGACCCGGGCCGGTTGGGCGGCCACGAGCCGAATGCTTTATATCAAGTCTTGTTCCACGTGATAGAGAATAAGCCGATTCATTGACCCCATCTCCTCTGTTGTGGTATTACAAGAGGAGCAATACATAGAGGAATTCCGATGATTATTATCGAACACAGAGTAAACACGATCGCGGAACTGGAAAAAGTACCTCATGGGCACGGCGTTGAAATTGACCTTCGCCATGATAACCGGACCGGCGGGCTGTATTTGAATCATGACCCCGGCGAAGGGGAAGATTTTGAAGAATACCTCTCGCATTTTCGCCATGCGTTCCTGGTGATGAATATCAAAGAGGCCGGGATCGAGGGGCGAGCGATCGAGTTTGCGCAAAAGCACGGCATCGGAAAGGATCGGTATTTTCTGCTGGACGTTGAGTTCCCGTATTTCTACCGCGCTTCGCGTAAGGAAGGGGTGCGGGAGATCGCCGTTCGGTACAGCGAAGCGGAGCCGCTCGCCATGGCGCTCGCGCAGGCAGGATCGGTTGACTGGGGATGGATAGATACGAATACTGTTTTGCCCATCGACCGGGAGTCGGCGCAACTTCTCGGAACCAAGTTCAAGACATGCCTTGTCTCTCCCGACCGATGGCGGCCCGAGCGTGCTCATGAAGAAATTCCGGCGTATCGAAAACAGCTTCACGACGCCGGCCTTTCTCTTGATGCGGTGATGGCGGGGAAAGAGTTCGCCGATTTGTGGAGCAATTGAACATTGTGGGTGGCCAGGCAAAAACGGCCACCTCTTTTTTTAAACCATGCTATGAATAACACATTTAAAACGCTTAAGGGCATATTTTTTGACCTTGATGATACACTTTATTCCTATGACGAAGCGAATGAAAAGGCGATTGCTTCGGCAGTGGATTTTCTTGGTGCGAAACTCCGGCGTCCCATAGAGGAGGTCCGCCGGGCGTTTTTTAGGGGCCGCGAAAAAGTTCACGAGGTTCTTCGAGGCCAAGCTGCTTCTCATTCGCGCCTTCTCTATATTCAGAAGTGCATAGAAGAGCTTGCGGGAAAAACCGACGTTTCTCTTGCTCTCGCGGCTCATGAGGTATTTTTGGAAACGTTTTTTGGAGCAATGGCGCTCCGCGAGGGAGCCAGGGAATTTTTTTTGTGGGCGCGCGAAAAAGGATTCCGTATCGTTATTGTCACCGATCTTACTGCGGACATTCAGCTTAAGAAGATCGCCCGCTTGGGAATTAAAGAGTATATAGATTATGTCGCTACCTCTGAAGAAGCCGGCGCCGAGAAGCCGGATCCTCGCATATTTGCTCTCGCTCTCCAAAAGACGGATATGCGTCCGGAAGAGGTGGTGATGATCGGGGATCATTATGAGAAGGACATAGAAGGAGCCAAGAAGGCCGGGATACCCGCTATTTACTTCCCGGCGAAAGAGCCGCATTCGGCTCCGGGCGTTCTTCGGGCGGCGACATTCGAAGAGCTCAAAACACTTCTATGCAACTGATCGTCGCTATGGCCGGAGTCGGGAGCCGTTTTCTTAAGGCGGGATATACGATTCCGAAGCCCCTCATTGAAGTCCACGGAAAACCGATGGTTGAGTACGTCGTTTCGCTTTTCCCCGGGGAAGAAAACGTTCTTTTTGTCGCGAATAACGAACATCTTAAAACACCACGCCTTAAAGATGTTTTACTTCGAATGAAGCCGCGCGCGACGATCGCGGGCATTGAGCATAAAAAGCGGGGACCGGTTCTAAGCATTCTCTCTGCTACGGATCATATCCGCGATCATGAGCCGGTCATTGTCACGTATTGTGATTTTAATATGGGATGGGATTATTCCGATTTCAAACGGACGATCCGCGAAAAAAATCCCGACAGCGCATCCGTTTGCTATCGCGGTTTCCATCCTCATCTCTTGGGTCCAAATCTTTACGCCGGAGTCCGCGCCGACGATGATTTGAACGCTTTGGAGGTGAAGGAAAAATTCTCCTTCACCGAAAATAAAATGGAAACATGGCAGCAGGCGGGGATTTTCTATTTTAGGAACGGCGCTCTTTTAAAGAAATATGCGAATGAGATCGTGGAGCGGGATGTAACGTGCAACGGCGAGCACTTTGTAAGCCTTCTTTTTAATCCGATGATCCGCGACGGGCTTTTTTCTCTTGTGTATCCCGTCCGCTACTTCTGCCAATGGGGTACGCCGGAGGACCTCGAAGAATACAACGCGTGGATGGATGCGGCCGCGAATCCGCGCGAAACAGAGGCGCATCTTGCGTCATCCGAAGCGGACATTCTTGATTATTGGAGGTTGTACCGGGAACAATTCGGAAATTCTTAACAATGGTGAACGTGGTTCTTATGGCGGGGCATGGAAAGCGATTCTCGGATGCGGGGTATGCGCAGTCGAAGCCATTGATCCCGGTATCGGGGAGGCCGATGATAGTTCGGGCTGCGGCATCTATGCCCCCCGCCGACCGATGGGTTTTCGTGGTGCGGGAAGAGCATGCCGAAAACGGGGAACTTATAGAATCTTTGAAATCAATCGCGCGCGATGTTTCGATCATTGTCGACCATGATCCTATCGGCCAGCTGAATTCCTGCTTGGTTGCCAGAAATCACTACGACCGCGAAGAAGGTCTTTTTATAGGAGCATGCGATTTCGGTATGGAATACGACGGGCTTGCGTACAAAGAACTTATTCAGGGGAAGGGCGGAGAGATTCCCGATATGGTCGTTTGGAGCTTTACGGCTCAGCCCAATCTGACACGCAATCCGCGGGCATGGGGGTGGCTTATTCAGGATTCCCACGGGAAGATAACGGGAGTTTCGGTAAAGGTTCCAATTAGCGATGATCCCTACCACGATTACGCGATTACCGGCTCGTTCACCTTTAAAAGCGGAAAAGACTTTATTGTGATCGCCGAAGAGCTTATGCGGCGCGGCACGAGGGTGAAGAACGAGTTTTATATTGATTCCATGATAGGTGTCGCCATTTCGCTTGGGCGCGCCGTCTATTCGTTTCCCGTCAATAAATATATCGGATGGGGGACACCCGCAGATTATGAAGAATATTGCCGTTGGGAAGAAATATTCCGTAAGTCCGGTGGGGAAGAGTGCCAAAGCGAGCCCGAATACCAATTTTGGAAAGAATATTTTAGAATGAAGGGATGACGCCTCCCCGCCTTTCGATTGTAATTCCCGCCTACAACGAAGCCCAAAATATTCCAGCCCTTCTTGTTTCATTCCGGAAGGCGTTCGAGAACCATAATGCTTGTGATTGGACGGAGCTTATTATCGTTGACAATAATTCCAAAGATGATACCGCGCGGGTTCTCGAGGGAGAACTTCACAAATCCGATTATGCGTTTGCCCGCACGGTGTTTGAGCCTTCGCCGGGGTACGGGGCCGCTATTAAAACAGGGCTTCGCGCCGCGCGCGGTGAATTTCTTGCCTGGACCCACGCAGATCTCCAAACGGATCCCGCGGACGTGTTCCGCGCGTTTCGGGAAGCAGAGAAGAACGTTTCGGACGGGTTCATTATAAAAGGGAAAAGGGTCGGGCGCCCTTTTTCTCAGGCGCTTTTCAGTTCCGGCATGGCCGTTATCGCAAGTGTTATATTGCGAAAGCCGCTTTGGGAGATCAATGCCCAGCCAAAGTTATTCCGGCGCCGGCTTCTTGAAACGGTCTTGAACGGGCCGGACGATTTTTCTCTCGATGTATATCTGCTCTATCGGGCAAAACAATCGGGATATCCCATCAACTCTATTGATGTAGTTTTCGAAAAGCGGCTTCATGGAACTTCGAAGTGGGCCTTCTCTTTTTCTTCAAAAGTGAAGACGACCATAAGAACGGTGCGATATCTTTGGGCATTGCGGAAAACTCTTGCGGTTTCCCAGTTGGACTCAACCCTATCAAAATGAGCGGCATGGCGAACATAATCAAAAAACAGCCTCTCGCAGCGTTTCTCCTCGCTGTCCTGCTTGTGAGTTTTTTTATTCACTCCTCGAATCGCAGGAATCATTTTCAAGAGTGTGATTCCGTGATGGTGTATCACGTCATTAGAGAATATCCGAAGTCGAGCCTTGGGTGGGCATCTGTGGCTTATGGGCAAGGATCTTTTCTCTCCAGAGAAACAGCAGAGCGCGTTCTTGAGATCGGGATAGTAAAAAACTTGGTCGGAAAATACGCGCCGAATATTTCCCATGACGAGCTGGTTGGTAAGCTCTCAAAGATCAATGCCGTTGCTTTTTTTCGTCTTGGCTTCCAGTCGTTGGTCGCATCTATCCCTCTGCCCTATGTGCTTAAAACTTCTTTTGTTATGCCGTTTAATTCTGCGTATTCATTCGGGTCTGGTTTCGTTTATGGTCTTATGACGTGGGGTTACGTTGATTACGGGGATTTCATGTCGCGGGCGACATTTCTCACTCTCCTTCTTTTTCATGCAAGCGTTATGCTCCTTTATCTTATTTGCCGTAGGATCGGCTTTAGCGCGAAAGCCGCTTTTCTTTCCGCTCTTCTTATGCTTTTTTCTATAAGCATGTATTCCTACGGTTACCATCTGGGGAGCACGGTATGGAATTATACATCTGGATTTTTATGGCTTTTTATTCTCGCGGTGTATTGGGGAAAGGAAAAGTTTTGGAAGCGTATGTCGCTTGCCACCGGAATACTTATCTTTTTCAATTATCTTATTTTTTTCTATTGGATCGCATTGTTTCTTTCTCATATTTATCTTCGCCTTCGAGATTCCTTCTCTTGGCAGAAAGCCCGTTCTGAATTTTTCTTTTTCTTGAAAAATCAAAAATTCGCCATTGGTTCGATCTTGCTTTGCGTATTGGCGTTTTATCCTCCGGGGCAAGGGAACAAGGGGTCTGCTTTTCTTGCATCGGATTTTTATTACATCGTCCTTAACTTTTTTAGTTTTTTCAACCAAAACACCTTTTTTGATCTTACACAATTTATTCTTGCTTTTTCCTTGCTGGCATACGGGGTTTACATTTTCGTGAAAAAAAAGAAGTTTCGGGAAGGCGGAATATTCCTTGTGATTCCCCTGTTGCTCGCAGTTATCCTTTTCGCTTTTCTTGTTAGGGTTTTGGAATTTGTACCCTCTCGGCATCTGTTGTTTCTTGCTCCGGTCGCGTTCATTGCGGTCGCCTTCTCCTTGGACGATATCATACGGCGTATTCCCCGACTGATTTGTAATTACGCGGTTGGCGCACTTGTGCTCCTTATTATTGCCGGAGGAGTGTGGGCTCTTAGCGTGAGGATGAGCGATACGCGGGCCGTGTACGATGGTCTTTCTCTTGATTCCGACATAGAAGATGTGATCGTACAGGATTGTGCGTTAGATCTTTCTTATAGGGACTGGGGTCGTCCCGTGAATATTATTCCCAACGACCCGAAGTTTTTCGAGGTGGGCAGGGAATATGTGTATTTAAGCCAGACCAAGACGTTTTCCGAAGCAGTGGATCAAAAATGGAGTACAAAGGGATATATCATCCGCGCGGAAAGCTCGGGAGATATTCAGGATACCCGGAATGTTTATTTTGCCGCCTATAATCCGAGAAAATTTCTCCATACTTTTCCGAACAGCATTTTCAAGGCTCGCGTTCATTTTCTTAAGATCGAAAAAACCGCATTCGTGCAGGACGCGAATTAGCCACGCTTAGAAGTTCGTTTCTAACATGGTTGACACCGTTATTCTCCTACATTAGGGTTATTGTGTTATGGAGCAACCAAAGAAGGTTTTTGTGGCTGGAGGGGCCGGCTTTATCGGCTCCAATTTTATTCATCACCTCTTGAATACGCATACCGATATTGAGGTATTGAATTACGACAAGCTTGCCTATGCGGGAAATCTCGAAAATCTTCGGGATCTCGAGAGTGACAAGCGATATCGGTTTGTCCGTGGGGACATTGTAGACAAAAAAACGCTAAGGGCTGCGCTGGATGCTTTCCGGCCTACGCATATTATTAACTTCGCCGCGGAAACGCACGTTGATCGGAGCATTCACGTTGGAGCAGAGGCGTTCATTCAGACGAACATCTGGGGTCCGTTCAATTTTTTGGAATATATAAAGGATCATCCGACAGAAAAGTATCTTCAGGTTTCAACCGACGAAGTATATGGTTCCCTTGACCTCAAAAGCACCGAACGTTTTTCGGAGAAGACCGCGTTCGACCCGAACATTCCTTATTCCGCAACGAAGGCCGGAGGCGATCTTTTATGCAAGGCGTATTTTTCGACATGGCACGTGCCCGTTGTTGTGACCCATTGCTCGAATAATTATGGCTCGTATCAATATCCCGAGAAGCTCATTCCGTTTTTCATAGTGCGGATGCTCGAGGGGAAAACGCTTCCTCTCTACGGAGACGGGAAACATGTGCGTGACTGGATCTATGTACTTGATCATTGCGAGGCATTGAAACTTTGCCTTTTCGGAGGAAAAGCCGGGGAGGTGTATAACATAGGTGCCGATAACGAACGGGCGAACGTTGATATCGCGCGAGCGATCCTCCGCCACTTCGGGAAAGATGATTCGTTTCTTGAATTCGTGCAGGACCGTCCGGGGCACGATAGGCGCTATTCAGTTGATTCTTCAAAGATACGTTCCGAGCTCGGATGGGCCCCGCGCACTTCGTTCGAGGAGGCATTCTCAAAAACGATCCGGTGGTATGTGGAGCACCACGAATGGATCGAGGATGTAAGGAAGAAGACCGGCGTTTTCAATCCCCATATCGACCTATGGAAGGGGCACGGGCTTGCTCCGAAGGGGTGACCCTGTTTTTGCCCTAAAGACTTCACAAATCCTCGTTTTTCCAGTATAGTAGGGGCAAATCTTATCTTATTTCCATGAAAGGAGTTATTTTGGCCGG
>CAYTEE010000024.1:0-10282 GCA_964436785.1 uncultured Candidatus Saccharibacteria bacterium | reverse complement strand
AGCCACTCCGACTTTAGTCGGAGGGCGGGTCTCTAACGGGGTTGACACTACCAGCCGGTGGTTTATATATATACACGGCACTTATGTTCTGCGTTTCGAACCCGTTCCTTTCGCGCGAGGGGGAAAACATGCGGTTCGCGGCAATTTTTCGGAAAGCGCTTTGGGAGATTTGTGGCGCGCTGTGGCTCATCCTTCTTCTTACCGTTGGTTCCCCGATCGTCATCTTCTTTTTGCTTGGCGTCGGGATACCGATGGCTCTTTTCATGGGCGTGTTCTATGCGGTTCTTCCTGCGGTGAGCTTGGTCTTTGGGCTTGCGGTGTGGTATGTATTCGCGTGCCGGCTGGCGCACCGGAAGCCGTTTTCTCCGGAGATTTTTCCCTATCTTGCCGTGGCGGGAAAAACCTACTGGCTCCGTGCTACAAATCTTGCATCGTACGCGCTTCGTTCCCTTGTTCCCTAGTCCGCCCCTCGCGCATCTTTCTCGGGCCCCGCTCTTTGGGGCCTGTTTTTTTCTGCGGTTTTTGCGGCGGCAGATTCCGTTCCTGTCATAAACCTTGGCGGCGTAGTATAATAAAAATTATGCAGGAGGGCGTATCTTCGACCGCATCGGTCGTTCTTTTTCTTGAGAAGCTCGTTGTGGATCCCTTGGTAAGGCCGGTTTTGTGGGGCGTGTTTCTTTTTGGGCTTTTTCTTTGGGGAGTGATGACATGGATACTTCTGTATCACTGGAAAAGCTACAGCTTCGATCAGCAAAAGATCCGCGGGCCGAAACGGCTGTATCTCTATGTGTCCGCCGTTTTGATCCTTTTGATGTTTGCCTCGCTTATTTCTTTTTCCCTATGATAGACATACAGCCCGGAGAGAAGGTGGTTCTCGAGGTGCGGCGGCACTGGTATGTTTTGCTTATCGAGACGTTATTTCTCTCGCTCTTTTTCATCTCGCCCTTTATAACGCTATGCATCGCGCTTTTTGGAGGTATCCCGATAAGTCCGGAAGCGTTTGCACTTTGGATCTTCGTTTCGTCCGGGTGGTTCCTGCTCGGCTGGGTGCTCTTCTTCGTAATATGGACGAATTACTATTTGGACGTATGGATCGTGACCGACAGGAAAATTATCGACGTGGAACAGCATCGGCTTTTCAGCAGGGACATTTCGGAATTCGGACTCGACAGGATCCAGAATATCACCATTGAAGTTTCGGGTATTTTGCCGACCATGCTCCATTTCGGGAATATTCACGTGGAAACCGCGGGAGAATCGCGGAAGTTCATCATCAAGTATGTGCCGCATCCCGACAAAGTGAAGGATGTTATTTTCAAACAACACGAAGAATTTATGAAAAGCCGTATGGGCCGATCTTCACTTTGATCTTCCGGCGATGAAAAACCGCGCCAAGATCGGCGGGAAAGCGGGGAATCCCGCGTATAGGACCTCTTCGACATTCCGTTTCCGGCGGTCCGTGGATGTCTCGCGCGCTAAGCGTCGGAATATCTCTCGCGTGACAACGCGCCATAAATTTGCTATATAGAAATTATGGATTTCATCATAAAACATAAGACTCTTGCGGTAGTCGCGGTAATCGTGATGGTTCTTATCGTGGTTTTTGTATACCGGAGCAATTTGAACCCAGGCGGGAATTCCGAGGTCGTGGTCGCCGCGCCGCTTCCGAATGAAGAGATCCAGAGCCCGCTTACGGTTCACGGGAAGGCGCGGGGTACATGGTTTTTTGAGGCAAATCTTCCGGTTGAACTTCTCGATGCGGATGGGAATGTCGTTGTCCAAAAAGGCGTGCAGGCGGAAGAGGATTGGATGACCGCGGATTTTGTGCCTTTTTCGGTGGAGCTTACTTTCGCCCAGCCGAAAACCGCAACCGGCATACTGCGTATTAAAAAGGACAACCCGAGCGGGCTGCCGGAGCATGATGCGTCGTTCGACGTGCCGGTGCGGTTCGGAAACGCTTCCGGAAATAATGGAACAATGCCGGTTAAGGTTTTCTTCGGGAGTTCCGTTGAGGACCCAAAAGGCCTTGAATGTAATGCTTCGTATCCGGTCGTTCGGAATATTCCGAAGACCCAGTCCGTCGCCCAAGCGGCGATTCGGGAACTCCTTCTGGGCCCAACGCCCGAAGAAAAACAAAAAGGATATTTCACGAGCTTGCCGGACGGCGTGAAGCTCGAGCGCATCTCCATCGCGGACGGAGTCGCCCGCGCGGAGTTCAGCGAGGAACTGGATAGGACCGGCGGCTCATGCCGGGTCGGCTCGATCCGCTCGCAGATCGTGGAAACCATAAAACAGTTCCCGACTGTCAAAGATGTGGTCATTTCGATAGGCGGAAGGACGGAAGATATTCTTCAACCGTAATCCTCGCGTGCGTTGCGCCGGAAATGTAATTGTATTTTATGCAAAAAAATTTTTCTTCCTTTTTTATCTTTGTTCTCTTCGATGTCATCCTCGTTCTTTCTGCCGGTCGTATGTATTTTGGGCAATTGGCAGCCGTGCAGGGAGCATGGAATTTCTCCGCTAGTAACCAAGGGGCTGGCGTGATTTTAGAGAAATCGGCGAATTTTACTGTCTCGTCGTTTTTTCAAGTAGGCATTCGGTTGGTTTCTCTTGAGGTTTTTGCTGATGGTGTTGATTCGCATGGAGTTAGGGAAGCGTTCCTTTCGGGTTCTCTTGACGTGAATTCCGGCTTTGGGTTCACTAGCGATTCGATCTATTTTAGCCGGCTCGCATTGCCGGATGGCGCGCTTCAAATCCTGGCGGACGGGAAGAAGATCCTTTTGAACGTCGATCTTTCGGCAGTCCAAGATTTCCGCGGGTTTCGGCGCGTAAATGGCGGGACGCTTTCGGAAATTACGGATCCCTCCGTGCTCCCGTCGCAGGTTATTCATTTTGCCTGGGAGCTGGGGGATGCGTTTCCGACCTATGGCGGAAAGATACAATCGTTCTATCAGCGTCCGGATGGCGAGTGGGCGCGCAGTTTGATTACGAATATCAAGAGGCAGGCTATCGGAACTGGAGAGGCATTTGGATTCCAAAGTTCCGCTGCAAGGATAAACAGGTCCGAATATGCGGAGGAGGGGAACGAGATATCGGTCTCTTCTGCCGGCGTTTTTCCTCCGGTAGTTTTTTTCCCGAGGGACCCCTCGCTTCCCGAGGAGCCGTAAATAGAGAGAGGAGGATAGCCTGCCCCGTTAGAGACCCAGCTTCTAACGGGGTTGACGCATATTTTATTTTATGGTAGCATATCCCCAGCATGTTTTGAGTCTTTATTGGTCAGTTTTTTAACCCCCCGTTTCCCCCTCCTGACGGAGGAGAAAGGAGTAGCACGTGAAGAAGTTGGTAGTTGGGATTGCGTTGTTTGTTTTCGCGGCGTTCGTGTTCAGCGTGGCGACGGTTGCCGATGTCAAAGTGACCGAGACCTCCTCTGTGGTTCGCGGCTCGGTTAGTATATATGAGCCGGTGAGGTGGCCGGATTACCCCTCGCTTTCCGTTTGGACGGAGAGCGACACGAAGGGTTCTACGGGCATCCCGGCGACAACGTCGCTGAGGCTGGACCTCCAGTTCACGAGCAACTGCTCGTCCAGCGGGTGCAATTCTATCTACATCGTTGCCGGGCTCCAGAACGGGAGCTACGCGACGGACAAGGCGGCGCGTACTGCGCACTTGTTCGTGGATTCGGCGAACACCCCGATGGAGTTCATTTTCGGGATACAGTGTTCGTCCACCGTTGGGCTCGACGAGCTCAACGCCAAGGTGAACTCCGCTCTGGATTCCATGTTCGGGATGGAGTTCTCCACTTCGGGGCTCGACGAGCTCCGCGACAAGGCGGCGTTGAACTCTGCTCTCTCTGCCGGTTCTTCGGATCTCGGTGGGGAGTGCTGGTCGCTCTACGAGTTTCCTCCGTCCCTCATCGGAACGGATGCCGACTTGACCTGGTTGATACCGGCGGAGAGGGCAGGCGGAGGGAGCGCCTCTCTCTCCTTCACGGATTTATGTGGAGGAAGGGGACGGACCGACGCTTCCCAGCTCGACGGCGCGGCCCAGATGACCGGGCACGCATTCGGGTACCCGGCGCCGACCATCTGGCCAGGGTACATCGGATTCCGCAGTGACAAGACGGTCACGCGGAACAGTAGCTGCGGGCCCGTTGCCATGCCCGCCATCGTCTTCAACGGCGGAGGCAAGGGGTAGGAACCCTCGAACCGACCAACAGCACCAGAAGTGCCCCGAGTCGCGCTATCATGCGGCTTGGGGCCTTTTATTTTTTACCGGCACTTGTTAATTTTTTTTGGAAATAAGGATCATAAAAAAAACCGGCCCGGGCGTCTGGGTGACGCCGGGCCGTTAGTGATGTCTAGCCGATGATCAGGGAGGGCCACTCGGCAGAGAAACCGTTTTCGTGCCTGGTGACTGTAGTGGGTAGTATTCCATGGCCTCCATCCATAGGCCGAAGTTCGCGAGCTTGTTCAGGGGTTTCTGTATAATTTCACGGAGAGAAACGATTTCCTGCATGTGGTTCACGAGATCTCCGTAGAGTAATGGTGCGGGCCGTCGTTTATAGCTATCCAGCTTTCGTTTCTCTCGGAGAATTTATGGTGGACGTTCCCAAGGATGGATTGCGGAACCTTCCGATCCAAGAAGAACCAGATGTTCCCGTCTCCGTCCAAGTGCGCCTCCCAGGCGAGGTGGACGACGTCAACATCTCCCGATACGAAAACCTTGCCATTATGTCCATCATTCTCTTCGTAGTTGAATTGCCCCTTGCCGTAGGCAATCCGTGCGAACTCATATTCAGTCCGCGGCAGGAACTGCAGGAGTTCCTTCTTAGTCACCTCCGTATTCGGGTCAAGGGCGAAAGGAATCGTGGAGTGGGTTGGTATTTCCTTGTGTGATACGACCCAGGATCCGAAGACTAAGCCGATGACCAATGATGTGACAACAACCCCTAGTCCCCGTGCCAGATTGGAATCCTTTGCCATGTTCATTCTCCTGTGCGAAACAAGTGAAGAATCAAAAAGGGGATTTCCCAATACTGTTTATACTTATCCTCCGTTTTCATATTTTTGTCAAATTCACGGAGCTGACCCCCACACCTACTTGCGATTGTGAAGCATCAAAAAGTTTATTTTCTGATATTATATTGCGCCATAGAACTATATCGATATTTTGTATTCAGCAAACGGCTTCGAGGGAACATTATCGCAAGTAGGTGTGGGGGTTGACGGAATCAAAAAAAGTTATTAGAATGTGTCCCAGAACACATTGGGTCAAAGAAGTGGCCTGATTTGATAACAAGGAGGGTGTGCTCGTGAAAATGAATGTGGTCTGTGGATGGTTCGGGGCGGCCTTGATCCTCGCCGCATACTTTTCCGTTTCTTTCGGGCTCATGACATTAGGGGATGGCGGGTTCCAGGCGATGAATCTCTTCGGCGCGCTCGGGTTGTGCGTGAACGCCTACGCGAAGAAGGCATGGCCTGTGGTGGCGCTCGAGGTGGCATGGATGCTCATCGCGTTGGTGTCGCTCATACGGCAATCGTAAGGGAAATAATTTGCCGGACAACAAACGGGAAAGGGGGCGAGGAAAAGTGCGGAAACTTGCGGCGATCTGGGCTCTGGGCGCTGCACTCTGGTCTGCGTATTGGCGTATCTTGGTGCGGATGTTTGCGGCGTTCGGGACTGTGTGTGCTTCACTGTGGTTTGCGGGTTGGTACTCTCTGCAAATCTTGGCGGGGCCTGTTGACCCTTCGAGCGCAACGTGGCTTATCTTCTGGATCGCGGTGATGTTGAGTTTTTCGACGTACCGCCGTTCGGAACGGAAAAGTGCGGTCGACAACATCGCGAACGCGTCTGACATCGCGGGGACGAGCATCATCTTCGGCGCAGTGTTCTATCGTGGTGGCGTTCAGGCCCTGCATTTCAAGGCTTTCGATGCCGGATGCTTAGTTGCCGCGATGATGATCATCGGTTTTTGGGCAGTAACCAAAAACCACATCATGGCAAATCTTCTGACCCAAGTGCTTCTTGTTGTCGGATACTTTCCGACGATCAGTAAGCTCTTGGCGTCTAAGGAGAATACGGAGTCGCTAGCAGCGTGGTTCATCATGTGGGCGGGGAGTGCACTTGCTCTCTACCCTCCGCTCGCGGCGGAGGAAAAGAATTGGCTCGCGGCGGTCTATGCCATCCGCGCGCTCATTTTCACCTCCGTGCTTATCGGTATCATGGTTTACAAGTTCTAAGGGGGCGTGCCGCACAGTCGGCCGCCCCTGTTTTATTTTTAGTGAGTTGACGAATATATTTTTCTGTGATAAAAAGATTGAAGCAGTATTTCTTATGGAGGGGAGGCTCCCGTGAACTTTTCAAATACAGATCTTGTGAATGCGGAAGCGCGTATCAGGGGTTGGCGCATCGAGTGCGCGAAGAAACGGCATGGCGTTGTGGTAGACGCGGAGGCCGAGCGCGCGCTTGCGTGCATTCTGGCTCAGCTCATAGGCCGGATGAGCCAGCTCCGCCGTCGTGGCGAGACTATCGATTTGTGCTGGGTGCATTCCGATAAGGCGCGGAACATCCTCGATGCCTGGACAGGGGAATCCGCCCTGAATGGATGCAAGGCTGAACTTTCAAAGGAGGCCGATGCAATCCTCCTGATGCTCCTTGCGATCCTCGTCGCGGGAGCGAGCCCCAGGACTATATGGGACTCTCCTGTTGATATCGCGGGGGCGTTCGCAAACTGACATCGCGCCGCGCCGTTCGGAGCCACTGGCTTCCGGACGATGCGGCGCATTTTTATTCTTTCTTGCTGAGCGGAGAAACTATAAGAAAAACATCTATCTCGGGCTCATTTCAAAAAGTAGCAAAATGGCGTTATGCTAAGGGCATAACATCATGCAGTTCGAATTTTTCGGCAGAAAAAAAGCCTTTCTCCTCGCGTTTCTTTTTCTGGCTTTGCTTGCGGTTTCGCCTCGGCCGATTTTCGCGCGCGAGGGGGTGAATTATTGGTATATCAAGGATTTCAAAAGCGAGCTCACCGTTAATCCCGATTCATCGCTTACTGTCGTTGAGCGCATTACTGCCGACTGCGGAACGTGTGTGGGGAAGCATGGGATCTTCAGAATTCTCCCCACGGTTTTGAATACCACCGAGGGAAAAATAAAAACCCCCGTCGAGCTTTTGGGCATCACGGATTTTTCCGGGCAACCCTACAAATATCAAACGATAAACGACCATTCCCAAGGGACGGTCACGTGGAAGATAGGGGACCCCAATATCACGGTGCGGGGCGAGAATTATTACCAAATTTCCTATCGCGTAAAAAATGCCATCCGCCAGCAAGAAAAATTCGATGAACTTTACTGGAACCTCACCGGGAATTTTTGGGACATAGACATAGATAACTTCACAGCCAATATTACTCTGCCTGCAGGGGCAAATTCTCAAAATACCAAGGTAGAGTACTACACGGGTTATTTTGGCGAAAAAAATCATGACCTCGCAGCCTATGAATGGACTGGCGAGCGGACGCTTCGGTTCTCTTCGCTAAAGACGATTTATACAAGGGAGGGGATAACCGCTTCCGCGGCGTTCCCGAAGGGGCTGGTTGCGCCATACGTGCCGACCATGGCGGATTATTTTCGGTGGGATTTCTTGTGGTTCTTGCTCCCCATCGTGGTATTTATTTTTTCCTTCCGCCTTTGGAAGAAATATGGTGATGACCCGAATCTCAAAAAAGCCATTATGCCGGAATATGAACCGCCGGATAATTTGGGGTCCCTCGAGGTAGGAGCCCTTAGAGCAAACGGAACGGTCAAGAATAATTTTATCACCGCGGCAATCATTAAAATGGCATGCGACAAGCTTCTGGTAATACGGGAAATAGAGGAAAAGAAATTTTTATTCACCCGCAAGGATTTTGAAATAGAAAAAACAGCGACCGAGACCCAGATCGCGGGATTGCTCCCTCCGGAGCGCAAGATATTCGACACACTTTTTGAGAAGGGAAGTCCGGTAAGGATCTCGGAGCTTAAGAAGGATTTTCTCGCGATACTTGACTATATCAAGAGAGCCGTTCAGGACGAACTTGTGAATGGAGGGTATATGGAGAAAACCGGATTTACTATGGGGGTGAAAATGCTCCTTGCCGTCCCAATATTTTTAATAGTTTTGTTTTTTATCACCAAATTTTATTCTCCGTCGGGACTCTTTGCGTTTTCGTCGTTGTTTTCCTTTCTTATTATAATAATGTTTGCGTCCATTATGCCGAAAAGAACCTTAAAAGGCGCGGAGGCAGTGTGGCGCATCAAGGGGCTGAAGCTCTATATGGAGAGCGCGGAAAAGGACCGCCAGCGTTTCTACGAAACCGAGGGGATATTTGATAAGCTCTTGCCATACGCGATAGTGTTCGGAATGACAAAGCAATGGGCGGAAAAAGTGCGGCAGATCTATGGAGATGAATATATGCGCGCGCATGCGCCGGCATGGTACGTTGCATCCGCCTCCGGCGGCGGCTTTGACGTGAACAATTTCGCGAGCGAGATAGACCATTTATCCTCGGCGATCTCGCAGAGTGCTTCGCCTTCTTCCGGAGCTGGCGGAGGGGGAGGTTCCGGCGGAGGCGGGGGAGGTGGCGGCGGGGGAGGATGGTAGAAGGAGTTTTTGATTGCGAAAAATTTGGAAAAGTGGAATGATGGGGGTAGCAGAAAGGAGGGGCAAGGTGGTACAAACTGAAACCTACGTCACGAAAGAAATGCGGACACTTCCGTCCAAGGATGAGGATATCGTATCGCATCCGCGGGTACGAATTCTCCGCAAGGATGACATGGGCTTTACCATCGTGGAGGCCAAGCTCAAGAAGGGAGAGGGTGTCTGTTGGCGATGCTGTTCTCCCGCCGACGATCCAGAGGGTAAGCTCCAGACTTGTCCAGTTTGCGGTGGCGACTTCAACGACTGACCGTTCTGGACCGTTTCCCTGCATGGCCGCTCGGCTCTCATGCCGGTTTCAAGAAGCTCTGCCCCAATCCCGAAAACGAAGAAGAGCTCAAGGAGCAGATCGAGTTCGATGCCCGCGTCCTCGGCGTCAAGCTCGATAGTCCTTGAGCTCTTAGCCCTTCACTTGAACTGCCGGAGGCAATTTCCCGGCAGTTTTGTTTTTCACGGAACTGCGAAATTGTCATTGCACAACATTCCAACATTCTGCAGAATGTTGGAATGTTGTTAGGGAAGGGGTATAATTATTAAATTAAGATATGAATAAAACACCGAAACAGTTAGAGCGCTATTTTAAGGGAGCGGCGAATCATTGGCGGATCGCCATCCTGCTTACAGTGGAGAAAAATGACGGGATCGCGGTTTTGGGGATCACAGATGCGCTCCAGGCGAATTTCAAAACCATTTCCCAGCATACTCGGTCGCTTATGCACGCCGGGCTTCTTAATAAAAAATATCACGGCCGACAGGTGGCGCACTCGCTTTCACCCTACGGAAAATCATTTCTTAGATTTATGAAAACATTCTAACATTCTGCAGAATGTTAGAATGTTCTTTTTGGGGGATTCTGGAATAGAATAGAAAGGATTTGATTCTCTGGAAAGCTAAAAGAATTTTTTAAAAAACCAGCCCGGACGTCTCGATGAATTGAGGCGCCGGGCTGTTGGCGGTGGAGGGGAACAAACCTATTGGGGGTCCTCCTCGACGTGGATCAGCAGAACCGCGGTGGGGGGAGACGGGAGCTTCTTCTCCATCACGATCAGGCCCCCTTCGCGGAAGGTATTCTGGTCGTTGGACTTCCTGAGATTCTCGAACTCGTACCCAAGCGACGCGAAGAGGATGACGTTGACCGCGTGGCGCTTGATGCTGGCACGAGCGTACTGGTCCTTGAGGCCCTCGATGATCAGTGGCGGCTCTGGCACATCCATGAACTCGAACTCGGTATGCCGAATCTGGAGGTCCAGGCGCGCCTGCTCCTTCTTGGTTTGCACCAAGAGGAGCCAGAGCTTCTTCTGGCCATCCGTCAGCTTGTGGAGCACCTTGTCGGTGGGTCTCAGCGGTCCCCCGAACGAGAACTTGTTCGGGAGCTTGATCTTCTCGAGATCCCTGAGGATCTCTTCGAGCAGTTTGGTCATATTCCTCCTCCATGTGAAGAACTCGCAATCCGTTGGATTGCACGGGGCGGTTGGCCCCTATCAAGAGCAAGCAATATTTTAGCAGTTTGAAGAAAATTGTCAACCGGCGCGTAATGTTTCAATACCTTGGAAACACCTCCCATCCCTAGAAGGGGCTGGTATGC
>CAYTEE010000023.1:9288-10415 GCA_964436785.1 uncultured Candidatus Saccharibacteria bacterium | reverse complement strand
GTAGTACGTGCGCTTCGGGTGCGTAAAGACCGGGTTCGATTCCCGGCGGCCCGACGGGCCCATAGTTAAGTGGCATAACGGCGCATTCGCATTGCGCAGGCGCGAGTTCGATTCTCGCTGGGTCCACCAAATTTGAAAGGAATTGAAATTTGTAATTTTTGCGATATGACTAATGAATATTTAGACATCGTAGACGAAGACAATAAACCGACCGGAGAAAAACGATTGCGCTCCGAAGTTCATGCGCTGGGATTGTGGCACAGAACAGTGCACGCATACTTCTATCGAGAGATGGGAAATTCAATCCAATTCTTGGTGCATCTGCGTGCAAAAACAAAGGATTTACACCCCAATGCGTGGGATACACGATTCGGTGGTCATCTCAAGTCGGGAGAGTCGCTCGAAGATGCAGTAAAACACGAAGTACATGAAGAAACTGGGCTTGAACTGGGCCCATCAGAGCTTCTTAGCGGAAAAACCTACAAAAGGGATCATTCCTTAAATCGGGAGTTTACTCACGTTTATTATTATCATTACCAAAAAGAAACAAACACGCTGCACTTCAATGATGGCGAAGTGCAAACTGCAGAATGGATGTCTATTGATGACATAAGAAATTCAATTCAAAAGGGCCCCAAAAAATGGTCTGCAGGCCTCAAAGGATTCGAGGAAGTTGTTTCGTTTCTCGCGAGCACAATTGCAGGCGCAAGATAATTACACAAAGTCTCAACCCCGAAAGATTACGCCCCCGTCGTCCCAAATCCTCCGCGCGTTTTGTTCTTGAGCTCATCCACTTCCTGCCACTCGGGCTTTTCGATCTTCACGAATGTCCCCTGCGCGATACGCTCGCCGCGTTCTACGGTTACGGGAGAGTCCGTAAAGTTAAAGTAGGGTGCCTTGCATTCATCCTCGTCTCCTGAGTAATCCGGGTCTATAATGCCTACTCCATGCACGGGCATCAATCCTTTCTTGTGCGTTCCGCTTCGCGCGGCAAGGAGCAGAAAATACCCATCCGGAGTTTCAATGGCAACGTTTAGAGGAATATATCCAATCCCGCGAGGAGGGATCGTAACGGCCTCCCGGGCCGTCAGGTCAAATGCCGCGGCTCCCGCAGTTTTGTGTTCCGG
>CAYTEE010000023.1:0-9188 GCA_964436785.1 uncultured Candidatus Saccharibacteria bacterium | reverse complement strand
GTAATGATAAAAATGGTCAGGACGGCAATATAGGCGGCAACGACATCGGGAGGCAAAATATAGTGGTCGCCGCGGATAAGCGATCCAAACACCATAATAAAAAGGAGCACCGTGAACACCACGACAAATAGTTCCCCGTGCCGCTTGCCGTTATAGTTCGTGTACCAGCGATCGAATTCTTTGCTTCCCACATAGAGCGAAAGCACCCCGATATACAAGGCGCTCAGTGATGCCGTCAAAAAGTCGTATCTGTTCTGGCTCCAAAAATTTAAAAGCAAAAAAGCCATATAGAGCACCGTCCATATGTTCGTAAGCCATCCCCAGTTCTTTTTCCTCAGAAGAGCAAGCATTTTCTTACTTCATATATCAGGTAGTAGGAACTTGACCAGTTAATTACGGCTGTTCTTTATTGAAGCGCTTAATGCGAATTTTCACCAGGCAGTAGAAATTTGGTTTTACTTCTCGCGACAGGTTATAACGAGAAGCAGAAACTATCCCACGGAATATACACGGTATATCGGGCAATAGCAAAAGAAAAGATGCGCGACCAAATTTTCACTGCCTGGTTCATATTTTCCTCTCGATGCGGCCCAGGCGATCCTTAATCTCTCTCATCTCTTTCCGCAGATCTTTTACCAGTGTTGTTTCGGTTTCCACTTCTTCCTCGGTTTTCTCGGCAACTTTCTTTTCGCCCTTCAAACCAGAGATAATGATCTCATTTCCAATAAACGAAGAAACAAACAATCCCGTCAAAAGCAAAAGGATACTGCCGATGCCGAACGAGAGAAGGCCGTCCCACAGTGCTGCCATATCGATAGTCGCCGAACCACTCTCGCGCTTCATAAAAACAAGCGAAAAATAGTCGGCAGTATGCCACACACCTCTCCAAAACAGAACGATCCCTATTCCTCCGACAAGTCCGTAAAAGATCTGCCGATGGCTCATCCATCCCCGAACACGATCCTCTAACCGATCAAAAAAATGAAAAAGTTTCCCCATTACTTTACATATCAGGTAGTAGAAACTCGACCGACTAATTTTGCCTCATATCTTCTTGCGCGGCAAGTCGAGTTTTCACTACCTGACATAATACTTCTTTTTCATCTCCGCCTCCACCCCGGATTCGAATTCTTCTTTTGTTCCTTTCGCTTTTTTCGCAAGTACAACCAGATCCGCTTCCGAAAACTCGGCAAGCTCGCGGACCCGCGTTTCGAGTTTTTCCCGGTCGTTGCGCTCCGGGTTTTCCAAAACTTCCTCGAGGAGTATCGCAAGGATCTGCCCAACCTTTGGACTCGCCGGAATGTTCGTTATCTTCATCACGTCCTCGCCGTTCACTTTGAGCATCTTCGCCGAGATGGGATCGTTCTTCACTTTCTCTATCATAAAGAGAAGATGGCGGATCTTATAGGGTACCGCCTTGGGAACCCCGGAGCCGATGCGGTCCGCCTCGCGCACCTTGATAAGGTCCTCCACATTTTCCGGCCCCACGCGCGTCAAAAATCTCCGCACGCCGGCTTCCGTCACTTCGCCCACGTTGTAATAAAAGAGGTGGCACCCCACGAGATGCGCCGCCTGTTCCACAAAATCTTTCGGGAACCGCAGGCGGTCGAGCATCACGAGGGCTATCTTCGCCCCAACCGATTCGTGGTTATAGAACGTGGAATCCGGGCCATCTCCCTGTTTCACCTTCGGCTTCCCCACATCGTGCAAAAGTGATGCCACCCGCACGAGGAGCGAATAATTTTTCTTCGCGGTGTAATCCAGCGCTTTTATATTGTGCTCAAAAACAGTATAGATGTGGTGCTTGTTCTGCCCCACGCCCAACCCCTCGCGCAATTCGGGAAGTACATAGGTGAGCAAATTCAGTTCTTCGAGAAGAATGATCCCCGCCGCGGCGCGCTCCGTCATCAACATTTTTATGAGTTCATCACGAACCCGCTCCTTCGCTATCATCTCGAGAAGATTCGCATTCTGCTCTATCGCGCGGCGCGTTTCAAAATCTATCTGGAAATCAAGTTCCGTTGCGAACCTCACTGCGCGCATAAGCCGCAGGGCATCTTCGCGGAACCGCTCCTCCGGCTTCCCCACTGTTCGGATAATTCCCTCTTTTAAATCAGCCTGCCCGCCGCAAGGATCGGTAATCTCGCCCTCCCCATTCATCGCTATGGCGTTTATCGTAAAATCCCTGCGGCTCAAATCCTCGGCGAGCGTCTTCGCGAATTTTATTTCATCCGGATGGCGCTTGTCGGAATATCTTCCCTCTATCCTATAGGTCGTCACCTCAATGATCTTAAGCGCAGGATCTTCGGCGTCGGTCTTCACTCCTACGGTCCCGAACTCATTTTCATACACGGTATCGGCAAATAGCCCTCGCACCTCTTCCGGCTTCGCATTCGTCGCGATATCCCAGTCCTTTGGTTCGACAAGCTCACCATGAACGGTTCCGCGCAAAAGGTCGCGCACGCAACCACCCACAAGATATGCCTCAAACCCGGCATCCCGGATAACCGCCGCAACCTTCTTTATTTCCTTTGGAATCGCGTATTTCATCTCGCTTGATTATACGCCGAAACAAGACCGTGGTAAATTAAGAAGAATCATACAGTATGGGAGTCTTATTCGCCCTCGGTGCATTAGTATGCTGGACTTTTGGAGATTTTTTTATCCAGCGCGGTACGCGCACCGTCGGCAACTGGAAAACCCTCTTTTATATCGGAGCCTTGGGCAGTATAGTGCTTCTCCCTTTTGTCGCTCGCGAAATCGGCGCTACGCTTTCGAACCCTTCGAATGCCGCAATTCTTCTTCTCCTTGTTATTGTCACGCTTTTCACCGCGCTCTTTGAATTTGAGGCACTGAAACGCGGCAAGATCGCCGTTGTCGAGCCAGTGATGTCCCTAGAGCTTCCTATAACGATAGGGTTAAGTCTTGCACTCTGGGGCGAACGCTTAAGCGCCACACAGGGCATTCTCTCGCTTGTCGTATTCATCGGCATCATGCTTGCCGTAACCATCCACCACTCTCACCTTCATTATCATAAAAGAATTTTCGAGAAAGGATTCATTCTCGCGGGTATCGGAGCGGTCGGCATGGCACTCGTAAATTTCCTGACCGGCGTGGGAAGCCAAACTACCTCTCCGCTTTTTACCATCTGGTTCCTTCATTCCACGCTCGCTATAATATGCCTGTTCTATTTCCTGTATCGCGGCGAGACAAAAAGTATTCTGGCCGATATCCGGCGTTATCCCAAAACCATTGTGGCCTTGAGCATCTTCGACAACCTCGCGTGGATTTCCTTCGCCTACGCAGTGCGTTATATCCCCATCTCGATCGCTACCACCGTAAGCGAGAGCTACATCGCGCTCGCGGTACTTTTGGGCATTTTTGTGAACCGCGAAAAATTAAAACCGCATCAGTTCGTCGGCATCGCACTTACGATTGGCGGCGTGATTTTGCTTTCGGTGATAACTTCCTGACACGCGGAGAAAAGAGAAGTAAAAGTTTTTAAAGAAAGGAGGGTGTTATGGCAACGATTGGCATTGCCCGAATACTCCAAATAAAGTGGGGCTACCTCGAGAAAGCTCTCTCGGGTCTTCACTATCACGAAATCCCCTTGCGGTGCATCAAGGAATTGAAGGTGGGCGCGACAATGAGTCGCGGGAGAACCGTGGCATGCTGGCAGGTCATAGTGGACCACCCCCTGCGTCTCGAGGCCATCGTGAGAAAGTGCAAGATCGAGAAATTCCTCATCTAGGCACTTCCATGCTGCCGTTCGGTATTATACCAGCGGCGGCTTTTTTTATTCAATACCCCACCGGGAACGATTTCTACCAACAACCAAAAGGAGTGGCGTGCTCTTTTGTGGTAGCTCTCGGGGCGCTGCAGCGCGAGAGCGCAGGGCGGCTTTTTAGTAAAAAAGAACGCCCAATATCACAAAAGAGTACGGCGCGACTATCGCACCTCCGCGTTGAACTGTTTTTTTGTTTCTTCTATAACGCGCCCTTGGATCGGCTCTATCTCTTCGGTCGTGAGCGTCCGTTCGTTCGAGCGATAGATAATGCGGTAGGTATAGCTTATTTTTTCCGCGCCGAACTTCTCCGCATTTTCATACTTATCAAGAAGCGAAACTTCCTCCACTAAATCACCACCGATATCGCGGAGCAGATCAAAATAATTGTTCGGCACGAAATCTTTCCCGACCACGAACGAAATATCCCGCGTGATCGGCGGATACTTGCTTACTTCTTTGTACGCGTTGCCGAGTTTAAGTTGGCGCCTCACGCGGTCATCTGTGGACCACAAAAGGCGGATGTCCGGCAATTCCATGCTTAATATTGCAAGCCGCTCCAGGCCAAAACCGAACGCCCAACCATTCCAAATTTTCGAATCAACGCCCAAACTCTCCAGAACATTCCCGTGCACCACTCCGCTCCCTAGCACCTCCACCCAGCGTGCCACCTGCCCTGAGCCCGTCGAAGGGTTTACCTGAATCTCCATTTCCAAGCTGGGGTCGGTGTAGGGAAACGTATCTTTGTTGAAGCGATATTCAATGTTCTTGCCGTAAATCGCCTGCGCGATCGCAACAAGAACATCTTGAAGCTCTTGAGTTCCTATTTGTTTTTCTTCCCGGCGACAGATATAGAGGCCGTCTATCTGGTGGAACACATTCATATGCCGGCGGTCGATTTCGTCTTTCCGATATACTTTGCCGTACGATAAAAGACCAACCGATTCTCCGCGCGCAATTTTTTCTTTCACGTCGCCCCGAAGAAGATAGTAGTACCACATAATAGTGGTGTGGGTGCGCAAAATATATTCATCGTTCAGATAATAGGTATCCGAACGGCTCCGCGCAGGATGATCCGGCGGGAAGTTGAAAAGGTCAAAGCTCTCGCGCGCCGGCACGATTTCCGGAACCCGCGCCACGGTAAAATCCCGGAAATCGGGAAGTCCCACGATCCTCCGCACTAATTCGCGAATTGGGCTCCCATCCGAACGGGAAAGGTCCGGCATCGCGAGGAAACGCTTGATGCGCAAAGATTCGGGGTCGTTCTTTTGTTCAAGCTCTTTGCGGAGATTCTTCTCTTCCGGAGATTCGATCAAAATTTCTTCAATCATAATGGGGATACGGTATCAATTCTTCTCCGAAGGTCAAATCCGATAAACGAATAAGAATATTTCATAACCGTATGCTTAATTTTGAAGCTGGGAAAAATCTATTGGATAATATGAGCTAAGTTCTTTCATTTTCGGAAGAAAATAAAAAAAGTAAATGAGTGCAGCGCTCAAGAGTCCGAATACCAAACCTACAAACACATACTTCACGAAACTTGATTCTGATTGTTTCTGTAGGCTTAAAATTTTAATCGCATACTGTTCTGTTTCCGGATGTTGTTTCAGAAGAGAGATGTAATATCTCGTGAAGGCTGCTCCAACAACAACAAAGCCAAGCCACGCAACCAACCTCAATGATTCAATGCGCAGAGCAACGATGCCCAATATGATAATAAAAAAAAGCGCGATGAACTGAGCAATTCTAAATTTGTAGAAATTTGGAAGTCTCTTAATCACTGGCCCCATATTCTTCGTCTCTTCAATAGCGGACAAAAGTTCCTTATTCGTAGTAAGCCGCGGTACGAGAACCTTTACGGATATATACCATATGACTACAAACCCCAATGCTCCAATTGTCCCAAAAATATAAAAGCCCTGGGGATAAATAACCCCCAGCGCAACCGAAATTCCCATATCCAGCAAGGTCAATAGGATGATTATAATCGTCAGCTTGGTTCCCAAAAACGTCTTCATATTTCAACGTGGGCTATTGATCATCATCTTACCAATTCTTTCCCAAAGATTAAAGCGGAAGAAATATTTAATTGCCCGCATGCGTTCGCGGTTTTCGCACCAAGATGCGATTCGCCCGATTGCCAACGGCATCGTAAAAATGCGCGCGCGAGGGCATCTTCATCTCCTCGCGCTTAAAAATTCCAGCCGCGAGAAAAGCACTGCGGTATTTTTCATAATCCTCCCACGTTAAGCTCTCGTCCTTTATTTTCCCCCATATCGCCATATCTTCTTCGGTCAATTCGTCAACATTAAGATCCGGGTTCGCAAAATGCCCGGGCTCAGTTGACTTTCTATTTTCCAATACGGCTTCCCGTTCTGCTTCCCTCTCTTTCTCTTGAAGCTCCTGGATCTCGTCTTTGAAATTCCGGAGCTTCTCGGCGCGCAAACTCGCTTCCGGATCTTTTTCCGCAACAACTTTTATTTTTTCTTCATCACCGGGCATTTTTCTATATATCAACATATGTGCACTCAAAAAACAAGCAGGTAGCATACTGCCTTTTCGGCGCAAGCAGACGAACGAAAAACTTCAGAAAGTGCCGTGAGGCGGGAAAAATCTCCCGCGAAGCCAAAGTGCCAATTTCCAAAGTACCCACAAGATGCCCAAGACGGTGGCGATCCACAACGCGATCACGGGAAGGCGGAATAGGAAAGCTATCATCGCATTCACATATCCGGTAATGCCGGTGAGAAGATTTCTCACGGATTGCTTGATGATAAATAGCGGACGCCATCGGATGCCGAATATCTCGATATCCGCTTCCGAAGTAAGCGATGCCGTGATAGTAGACATATCAACCTGGCGCGAAAGATATTGCAGTTGCCCCTGGATGCGCTCTATCTGGCTGCGTACGCTATTCAAATATTGCGTAACGTTTAACGTATCCTGAACCGTATCCGATTGCCGTAGGATAGCAAGATATTGCGTCTCCTGCGCGCGGAGGCTCTTGAGCCGCGCCTCGAAATCAACAAACTCATCCGTCACGTCATCTGAATTCACCTGCTCGCCTTCCACCTTGACTGCGAGCTTTTTTACCTCCTGAAGCGCAACATCAAATTTGTCCGCGGGAACGCGTATAGTCACCGTGCCAGCCTTTATTCCATCGGCAACTTCATATACGCGCGCATCTTGCACAAACCCCCCAAACTGCGCCGCGACGTTCTTCACCGCATCCGCCGCGTCTTCCGCTTTGTTTACGAGAAGTGAAAGCGCGCCATTCTTTATTACTTTGCGCTTTTCAAGTCCAGTCGCTTGCCCCTCCTGACCCGTAGAAACATCTATCGAGGATTTCTCTTGCCCAACAAAAAAATCAGAAATTCCGCCGAAACTCGGGGCGCCGACGCTATCCCCAACCGAAGGCGCAGAATTCAGAACTCCTCCTTGATATGAAGCGCTTCGCCGCGCAGTATTTAACCCGCTAACAACAAGGGCGTACAAAAACCAAAGCACTGCAAGGGCGCCAATTACCGCAAGGAACACCACAAGCACCTTCCGCGCTTTTTGAACAAAAGGATGCATTACTTCTATTATACAATATTGTCTACGATTATTTTGTACCGGCGGCAGCCTGCCTGCCGTCAGGCAGGGAATCGGACCCCGCCCGACTGAATGACTTCAGTCATTCGGACGGGTTGACGCTTACTTGCCCGCCCACCTTTTCTTGTGTGCCACCGGCAGGGATCGAACCTGCGACCTTGGCCTTATGAAAGCCCTGCTCTGCCACTGAGCTACGATGGCATTAAAAGGTGGGCGGGTGAAAAAACGTCTGCTCTGCCTGCCGGCAAGACAGGTCTGCCACTGCCTGTCCGCCATATCCGCCAATTGGCGGAGGCGGCGGAAGCTACATCGGCATACTACAGATGCCCCCAGAATAGCAAAAAATTACCCTGAATTCAAAGCGGAGTATTTCTCTTTTTGCGAAGCTAGTTGCGGGGGCGGGAGTTGAACCCGCTTCAGAAGCTTATGGGGCTTCCAGGAAAACCGTTCCCGACCCCTCCCGCGCTACAAATTATATATTTTGTGGCGCAATTGTCAAAAAAATGATACGAATATAGCTATATACCATGAACATCGCGATTCTCGGGTTCGGACGCGAGGGGAAATCGCTCCTCAAGTACTTGAGGAGCCGCGGATCAACGCGGATCACGACCCCTCGATTTCGCTCGGGGCAGGCGCGCCCGCCTGCCGGCAGACAGGGATTAACGCGGAAAAACGATGTGTGGATTTTGGATAAAAATGAAAATATAAAAATTCCCAAAGGGATCAAGTCGCAACTCGGCAAACACTTCCTCAAAAATCTTGAGCGTTTCGATATTATCTTCCGATCGCCCGGCGTGCCATGGAATCTCCCGGAATTGCGGCGAGCGCGGGAAAATGGGGTTGAATTTTCAAGCGCGACAAGGCTTTTCTTCGAAGAAATTGCTGCAATGGTTCGACGCGGCTCACCACAAGTAATCGGCGTAACCGGCACCAAAGGCAAGGGTACCACCGCAACGCTGATCTATAAAATTCTTAAGGCCGCCGGGAAAGACGCGCATCTTGCCGGAAATATCGGGAAGTCGCCGCTTATGACGCTCCCAAAACTCACCCGGCGCTCCGTCGTCGTGCTCGAACTTTCGAGCTTTCAGCTCCAAGATCTAGGGCGCTCGCCGCACATCGCAGTCGTGCTGGACGTTTTCCCTGACCATCAGGACGCGCACCTAAACCTAAAAGAATATTACGAGGCGAAAACCAATATCGCGCGCCACCAGAAAAAAACGGACAAAATATTCTTTTTCAAGAACCATCCTTTGAGCCGCTGGGTAGCGGCGAAGAGCCGGGCGCGTAAATATCCCGTTCTCGAAAACAGATTCGCTCTTTTCGCGCCGGAGGACCTAAAAACCAAGGGGTTTCACAACTTCAAAAATGCAGTGATGGCCGCGGAAGTGGCGCGCGCGCTTAAAATCCCCCACGCTACGATTCTTAAGGCCATACGGAAATTCCGCGGCCTGCCGCACCGGCTGGAGTTCATACGCTCAATCCCTTATTCTCAAGTTCTCAAGAATATGAGAATAAGCTTTTATAACGATTCCGCGTCCACCAATCCCCATACGACTGCGGCGGCGATCAGGGCATTTCCGAACGCACCCACGGTCTTGATCGGGGGCGGGCAGGATAAGGGATTAAACTACGCGCCGCTTGCCCGAGCCCTCAACCATTCAACCGTAAAACTCGTTGTGCTCTTTGGAGAAAATAAGCACAAGATAGCAAAGACAATCAAGAAGACGGGCGTACAATTACGCCTTGCAAATAATCTTCATTCCGCAGTAAAAATTGCAACCCGTTTCGCAGTACTACTCGCTAC
>CAYTEE010000022.1:0-10613 GCA_964436785.1 uncultured Candidatus Saccharibacteria bacterium | reverse complement strand
TCCGACGCAAGGTCGGGGCTCCGACCCAATGGGCGTCGGAGGAGACGGCGCATACCGGACGCCTTGTTCCGATCTATCCGGAAACCCGCGGGCTTACATCAAAAGGGCTCCGCTACCTCATCCAGCCGATATTGAAAAATATGGAACCTCTTGAAGAATGGATGCCGGAGGAAATTCTCGAGAAGGAAGATTTTCCGGAGATAAACAAAGCGATCCGCACCATCCACTTTCCCGAATATATAGAAGACACGGCAACGGCAAAAAAACGATTCGCGTTCGAGGATCTATTCCTGCTCCAGCTTTTGAATTTCCAACAGAAACTCGCGCTTGCGAGAGAGAAGGCTCCTTCCATCGCAACCGACATAGAAACCCTGAAAAAAATCATCGCGACTCTTCCCTTCAAGCTCACCGTTTCGCAAAAAAAATCCCTCTGGGAAATTTTACAGGACATTCAAAAACCATCTCCGATGAACCGCCTCCTCCAGGGAGACGTTGGCTCCGGAAAAACTGTCATCGCGGCACTCGCCGCGATAAGCGCCGCAATGAACGGTTTCCAAACAGCATTTATGGCGCCGACTGAAGTGCTCGCGCACCAGCACTTTGAGACGCTGAAAAAGATAACATCTCGCATTCCGGAAGAAATATCCGGCATCCACATAAAAATAGGTTTTCTCGCATCCGGCGGAGCGCGGTTCTTTATGGGCGCGGGGCTCGAGTCCGAAGTCAAGAAAAAATCTTTCCTTGAAAGCGCGGCGCGAGGGGAAGTCCAGATAACCATCGGGACGCACGCGCTGATCCAGCAATCGGTGAACTTCGCGAAGCTCGGCCTCGTTATAGTAGACGAACAACACCGCTTTGGCGTCAAGCAACGAGCCGAGCTCGTTCGCAGACAGACGCAGACAGACGCAGAAAGAACCCGCAATAATCCGCGACTATCCCTGCCTGCCGGCAGGCAGGCGCGCAATGATTCGCGCAAATCCGCATCTACGATTCCACATTTCTTGAGTATGTCCGCGACTCCTATCCCAAGGACATTGATGCTTACCATATTCGGAGACCTGGATATTTCGACGATAGACGAGCTCCCGAGCGGGAGAAAAAAGATAATCACCACCATCGTCCCTCCCGAAAAACGGCCGGATGCCTATGCGTTCATCCGCAAGGAGATCCGCGAAGGCCGGCAGGCATTCGTGATCTGCCCGCGCATCGAACCGCAGACAGACGCGGACTTGACGCAGAACCACGCAGAAAATTTTCCGCGCAAATCCGCTTACGATCCGCGTAAGTCCGCGTTATTGGAGGTGAAGTCCGTAAAGGAAGAATTCGACAAACTTTCGGAGCGGGTGTTCCCCGATCTCAAGGTAGCCATGCTCCACGGACAGATGCCCGCCCGAGGCGGGTCCGCCTTTGGCGGAAAACCCGGTAAGGAATCCGTAATGAAAGCATTCCAGAACAAAGAAATCGACATCCTGGTCTCAACTTCCGTGATAGAGGTCGGTGTAGACGTGCCGAATGCAACCGTGATGATGATAGAAGGAAGCGAACGGTTCGGGCTGGCACAACTTTATCAATTCCGCGGGCGCGTGGGGCGCGGAGAACACCAGTCGCACTGTTTCCTCTTCACGGATTCGGAGTCAAAACAAACACAAGAACGGATGAAGGCGGTCCTCGAGGCGAAAAACGGATTCGAGCTTGCGGAAAAGGACTTGGAGATCCGCGGACCGGGACAGTTTTTGGGAACCGAACAGACCGGGCTACCAGACCTTGCCATGCGCGGGCTCCAAAACGTGGAACTCATAAAAACGAGCCGCGCCGCCGCGGAAAAGATCGCCGCGCGGGACCGCTCGCTCGCCGCCTATCCCCTCTTGAAAAAGAAGTTGCGCGAATTCAAGCTGGCGATCCACCCTGAGTAGAGGGTTTACCCTCCTAAATTTTTCCAAGAAAAACTTGGGAGGGCTTACCCACCTAAATTTTTCCAAGAAAAACTTGGGAGGGCTTACCCACCTAAATTTTCTTTCGGAAAACTTAGGTGGGCTTACTGCGGCAGACTGGGAACGCTCTTGGTAAAATCTCTCAATCCTTTGATCTGGGACGCACTTATAGTTGTCGTAGCATCCACCCCCGCAAGGCCCGGCGCTGTCGCGTTGCACGCACTGAACGTCTGGCTAAGAATATCCCGCAACTCATTAATATGGCCCGCCCTGATCTTTGTCTGGCCGGGAATAATTTCCGCGTCACTCGATCCCAGCGGAGGAAAATTGCCCCAGCTGTACGGCTTCGGGGTTGAAGTTGCGTCATTCCAGCGGTTGTCTATCCATTGCCGGAGTTCCGTAATGTGCGTTGCGCGGATTTTAGTGACGTTGGGAATGATCGGGTCGTCTGTCCATGGTATTTCATAGTTTGTAAGCGACGAGGTGCCGTTGCATAGCTGGAGTATTTTTTGGGTTCGGTAATCAGAAGTAAAACCAAAGTCGTCGTTGCACGCCCCACCTTTATTTTTCCCGGTCATATAGAAATTAAGGATATCGTCAACGGCAACGCTTTCCGCGCACATCCCGGTGAAAGTGCTTGTGAACAAAAGCTCTCCAGATGAATTGAATTTCTGGACCCCGCCTTCCGGGCTACCAGCCGGAGCCAATAAAGAAATATACACGTTCCCAAACTTATCAAGCGCAACGCCGGTCGCCGAGGATTGCCCCTGGGGGCGCGATGTTACAACCCAGCCGGTCCACGGAGAAGACGATGCATATTTTACGATGCGGGTCTGCGTGATCCCGTGGCCCGTATAATCATCTTCTCCCACCGCATATATATATCCAGAAGCAGTGTCCACTGCAACATCTCTTGCCCCCCTGCCAGGAACATAAGATGCGTCAACGGGAATGATGGCCGATCCGTCGGCGTTAAATCTTACTACGGTCCAAGTGTTGGAACCGGATCTGCCAATAACATATGCATTCTGAAACGCATCCACTGCAACACCGTACGCCTCTTCGTTGGTTGCGCCTGAATTATAGAAACGATCAACTTTCCCAGTAAGATCAAGGTTAAACTTCATAAGCCAGAAGTCTCCATCGGATGCGGAACACGAGGGTATGCGAACATATGTCCCAACTACATAAACGCCAGTAGAATCAACAGCAATTCCATTTATGTCGCTATGCTGATCACAGGTGCCCGTACCAACTTTAGCCGCATTTACGGATGTAATAAAGTTCAGCGAAGTATCGTACTTCGCTATCGTGCCTATAAGGCCTACGCCCCCTTCTCCCCCGGCTATATACAAATAGTCACCCGCCGGGCTTAACGCTATGGATTCAAAAGCATTTAGAACAGAAACGGCTGGGCCAGCAACCCCCGCAGAATCATACCTAACAAGATCGGGGAGAATGCCGCCGCCACCACTATAGGTGTGCCCGATAACGTACGCATTTGGAGGGTTTTCCTTCCCGACAACAATATCCCTAGCTATGTCACGATCATCAATATTGCTGGTTGTGTCGTACACGGGTTTTAAAACAACCGCGAGCGCTGTTCCATGCCAAACGGCAAAAATACCAAGAATAAAAAACCCGGAAAGCGCGTAGAAAATTGTGGCTTTGTTTTTCATTGCAAAGGAAAATATATCCTTCAGTTTTGAGCGGCGCGCCTCAAGCATTCTGCTTGAAATTGCCTATTGAAAATACCGTAGCAACCCTGCGTGCTGCCGCTTATCGCTTTTTTGAAATTCTTGCAGTCGCTCGCCAAACTGCCTGAAAAAACGGAGCAGTCCACGCCGTCGGGATTTTTTAGAAAACGCGCCAACTCTACGCCATCTCGGCAGTATGAACGGTCCCCGATATTTTCCATATTTTCACACAGTGCTTTGTCGTCTTTTTGTATCGCCTCGCGCATCCAATACACGGTGCGGCAATTCGCCTTTATTCTATCGGAGCTTACAAGATTGCACGTCTCAAGGGCCGCTCCGGCATTTATTTTCTCCAAGAGAATTCCCGCCTCGCACTGCTCAATAGAAATAAGCCTGTCGTCAAGACCCTTGCAGTATTCCGGGTCCAGAGTTTTAAGTGCGCGCTGGTACGCAATATTATTCCTGCACACCGTTTCGTAATCGATCCCGTCGATGATAACCCCGTGAACCTGCGCGCACCGCGAAATTCTTCCGCTCGCCACTATCCTCGCGACAAGCTCCTGTGTAGTAAGTTTCTCCGGCGGCTGTATGACGTATACCACAAGAACAATAAGCGCAAAGAGAATAACGAAAAGCAACGGCGTTGGATATTGCTCCTCGCGTATATTCCGGAACCAAGAAGAAAAATCAAGGAGCATACACCGCGTTTAACACCCTGTCGGCGTAGATCGTCCCCTTGACCTCAAGGGTATTCGTGGCATTCGAAGAAAGAGTGAACGTTGTGGAAGTTGAAATACCGACCCTCCCTATCATTACGGCGGCATTCGCCGTATTCGCCGCATTCGGGTTCGCGGTCGTGATTTTCAATATTGTTCCAAGATCTCCAGAGTTAATATTTCCCAAATCGACGAGGTTGTCAGATGCACCCATTGTCCATAAAGGAACATTTCTTACTCGCATCGCGGGCGAAGCGCCGCCATAAACTTCCAATGGAGCAGTCCCAGCTGGTGTTACAGATGTTCCACCTAAAACATATAGATTATTCGTAACCCGCGCCGAACCCTGCACGTGCAATTTATCGCCAGAAGAAACGGCTCCAATACCGACATTGTCTGCGACAGTACTCAATACTACATTCGCGCCGGACTTCGTCCACCCGCCACCTCCAAGCGAAGCCCACTGAGTAGCACCGCCATAATTTCCCTCAAATTGAGTCGCAGCGGCATTCCAACGAATAGCGCCAGCAGTGGTACCTGCAGACGTCCCGATTTTTATAGCGCCGTTCACGTCCAACTTTTCTACCGCGGTTGCGGCTCCAATGCCAACATTATCACTGGCAAGCGAAAGCCTTACAATCGCGCCATCATCAGTCCAACCGGAACCCCCTCCAAGCGAAGCCCACCCACCAGCAGCACCGGTATAATTTCCCTCAAAGTTGGTCCCCGTCCAGC
This sequence comes from uncultured Candidatus Saccharibacteria bacterium, assembly GCA_964436785.1. GTDB lineage: Bacteria > Patescibacteriota > Minisyncoccia > UBA6257 > 2-01-FULL-56-20 > CAYTEE01. The sequence goes on along the minus strand of CAYTEE010000022.1, from coordinate 5,534 downwards.
GAATCATCCCTGCCGCAGGGGTAGTGATAGCGGTCGTCCCGATTTTGACGTAACTGGAAAAATAGCCAGAACCGTCATTGCGAATAACCATAGCATCTGCAGTATTAAGCGCATTTCTCACAACAATAGACCCGTCACCGCGCATCGCCGCAAGCTCAATGGTGTCATCAGAATTCCGAACGGCGTATCCTCGTTGAATTCCTCCAGCACCCGTTACATTCCAACCGCTATTATTCGCAAAACGCGTTACAACTCTGTCGACTCCTATCTTACTATTATAAATAATAAACGTATCGCCATCAGCAGAGCTCTTAAACCGCCCGGCAACACCGCTTCCTCCATCCACATCAAACTTTGCGCCAAAACTGGTTACCCCGCCAACGCCAAGACTCGCGGGAAACGTATAATTGCCCCCACTGACTAAAGAACCGAATGTTCCGCCACCTGACACACGGGTTGCGGGAACATCCCCTAAAAACGTTCCAGTAAGGCTTGTTCCTCTAATATCTCCAGCAACATCAAGTTCGTATGTCGTACCTACATCCGGATTTTTTCGTATACCAATATTCCCAGAGGCATCTGTGGCAATCGAGCCGGATCCCGTTCCTCCCGATCCGCCCGGAGGGGTAATGGCGAAAACAAACCCCGAAACAGAGAGGAAAAGAAAAATCCCCGTCAAACTGCCGACTAACCAATATTTTTTTATGAACTTCATCCCGATAAACACATTATACACTATCCTACGTCCTATATCCTAACCCTACGGCGCGGTACTTGTTCCTCGATTCGAGACGCCCGGAATCGGGGCAAGCCCGCCGGGATTCGCGATCACCTTCGCGATCTCGCTATCACCCTTAAGGCGGGTCCAGAAAATGATGTTTTGGGGATTCAAATAAATCGTATCGATTGGTTTCCAAAACGCGCCAGTAAACGGAGAAACGCTGGGAACGGTGCGATTTTTCGCGTCAACCGTTTCCTGATAGAACCACACATGCTCCATATAGGGCCGCGGGAACCAGTGGAGTTCCCCGTAATAAATATCACCCGTCGAAAGATAAACGGCCGAGTAGGGAGAAACATTATCATCCCCTTTCTTCCAATTCGCCCCAAGCCACACGCCAACCGCGAGAATAACAATGATCAGGAGAACAAGAAGCCAATAATTTTTATTCATTGGTAACGATTATTTTCCCCGTAGGCCCCCGCGACGGCCCACCGCATTGTTCGCAGTAAAAAGTGAATGTCCCTGGATTAGAGAACGTATAAATAACAAGTTTTGTTTGCCCCTTGGAAATAACTTGCATTAGCCCATGATCGGGTTGCGTAAAATCATAATTGTGGTCAACGGCAGTAAGAGAAATTTTAGCGAGATCTCCCTTGCCCAAAATAATCGTGTCCGGAGAAAATTTGTTTCTATCGATTCTTATTTCAAACACGCGGAGTTGCTCGTCTCCCTTCTTGGAGATTGGCGAAGTCGAAACTGGTTTTGCCACGTTGGACGGCACCGAGGACGTCGTGCCGGGAACCGCGATATTTTCCGGGACGTCGCTACGCGTTGCCGCTGCGGAAATATTATCTCCAACCGGAATTTGCGGAGCCGGCAGGCTCGGTTTGCGGCCCAAAAATGCGAGAGCTATAAGAACCGCAACAATCGCAACGATGGCTATCAAGAATATTCTGCGTATGTTCGCGTTGTCCATAATTATTAATTGTATTAAAAAAATAGCCTACTACTTAAGTCCCTTACTTAATCGTTTCCCAATATGCAGATCCATTTTTCCCCAACAAGCAAACCTGCAAAGTATCGCTGGAATTTCCAATCGAACCCTGGATCATAGAAATAGCACCTCTATTACATGTTCCAGCGCTCGTCTGTGGCTGAAGAAGTATTTTACCGGCCACCTCGAGTTTCTCATTGCTGGGAGGATTAACTCCAATACCAACCCTACCGTCACTCCCAAAATAAATGACCTCATTAATCGACGTCCATTTTGCGGCGCTATTCCCCAGTGCATAAGGTGTTCCGAGCCCAGGGTTCAGATTATCGTCAAACGTTGCCGCTCCCACGCGCGCGATACCCGTTGCGAGCGTCTGGGAAAATTGTCTCCGGGGATTGCTGGAATTCAATTCCATGGTGAAAACGAAATTCGCGGAGTCGTGCCCGGGCGAGTTCGAGAATTTTGTGGATGTCGCGCCGGTTACGCGGACCGCGGGAGAAGTAAGCGAAGAAGATGCGGCAGTTCCTTCTTTCAAAATAATTTTTCCGTCATCCCAATAGATTAAGGTTGGGCTTTTCGCCTTATCCGCCATGAAAAGCCGTATGCCGGAACTCGGTGCCGCAGAAGGAAGGTCGGTCGTGATGTAGCTCGCTCCCGAAATCGCATTCTGCACGGTTTGGAGAACGAACTGGCTCTGCTGTTGGACCTCCGCGGCTCCCGTCTGCCGGAGCTCAACCTGCGTCACTGAAACCAGGATCGCCACAAAAATAACCGCCGCGCCGCTGAAGATCGCCGCAAAGATCAAAAGCTCAATGAGGGTAAGCCCCTTCCGCGAAGAAAGATCCCGAAGGTTCATGTCTTTATTGAATTATAGCATACGCAAGGGGCGAAAATTGAACTATAGGAATTTTCGTGTAAAATTGGCGGTATAGGCGGCCCTATCGTCCCTGCCTACCGGCAGGCCGGCAGGTAGGCAGCGGTGAGTTATGCCATGGGTTAGGTACACATATGCTCCTATCGTCTAGTCTGGTCCAGGACGCTGCCCTTTCACGGCGGAAACTCGGGGTCGAATCCCGATGGGAGCACAAAGCAAAATGACCTCGTCTTGAGATGGGGTCATTTTGCTTCTTTGTAACATTCTTCTTCGGGATTCGAACGAAGGGTGACCGGAGGGAAAGCCACCGGGTTCCCTCCGTATTGGAAACCTGCCTGCCGGTAGGCAGGGGTTGTTAAGGCGCAGCGAAGCGAGCAGTGAGATTCCCCTTAGGGCTACGGCGAACTACTTCCATTTTGCCCCTATTTCTGTTATACTTTTTGCGGTTTGCACCTCGCGAACCCAGCTCCACGGTCTTCTGAGCTGTAATTTATCGATTCCACCCCTCGGCGCACTGTTCGAAATTCTACGTGTATTCAATCCGTAATCTCCGGTGGGGCTGGACGAGCCGCATTTCGTGATACACATATCGCTTAAAGCCGAAGAATTATTCCGCGTTGGTGGGTTTCCGTTTACGAACGCGCTTTTGCTTTCGACCACGGTTACGCTTCTTCTTATCGTCCTCGCGGTCATTTTCAAATCGAAACTGAAACTCATTCCGGGAGCGTTTCAAAACGCCACCGAAGCGGTAGTTGTTGGGATACTGGACTTTATGGATTCGGTCCTGGGAGACCGCCGCCTTTCGGAAAAATATCTTCCGCTCGTCGCCACAATATTCATTTTCATTCTTTTCTCGAACTGGTTCGGCCTTTTGCCCCTCGTGGGATCGCTGGGGTTAAATATCGTGGGCCACGGCGGAGAACGTGAATTTATTCCCCTTCTCCGCTCCCCCGCCGCAGACCTAAACTTCACGCTTGCCCTTGCCCTCATCTCCGTCATCACCATCAACATCTTCGCCGTGATCTCCCTAGGCCCCAAGATCCACTTTTCCAAGTTTTTCAACTTTTCGGGCCCCATCGATTTCTTCATCGGAATCCTTGAATTAATCTCGGAAATTGCTAAAATTGTCTCGTTCTCGTTCCGTCTTTTCGGGAACGTATTCGCGGGAGAAGTGCTCCTCATCATTATCGGGTTCCTGGTCCCCTATGGCATTCCCCTCCCATTCCTTTTTTTGGAAGTGTTCGTGGGGCTTATTCAGGCATTCGTGTTCGCCATGCTCTCTCTCGTGTTCATTAAAATCGCAACCGCCGGGCATGAACCAAGCGGCGCGCACTAAACACAAAAGGTCGCAAAAAAAATAATTCGAATACTACGAATACATAGAGAAACGAATGCAACGAAAGAATCTTTCGTATCATTCGGATAAAAATTCGTAATATTCGCATTAACCATTATTATGGATCCAGAAGTTGTACGTCTATGGGCCGCGATGGGTACGATCGCCGTGGGAGCATTCGCTCCAGCGATCGCGATCGGCATGATCGGCTCCAAAGGGGCGGATGCCATCGGCAGAAATCCGGAGGCGGCTCCCAAGATTCAAACAGCGATGATCTTGGCGATCGCCTTCGCCGAAGCTATCGCCATCTATGCGCTCGTGATAGCGCTCATCATTAAGTTCGTGTAAGGGCTTGGCATGAATTTTCGAGCGCGAGGCGAAGAAAATTCATCCGCCAAACCTTACCCAGCTCCACTTTTGCTAATAACTTTTGAACAATACAGAAAAAGGGTTGCTCGGAGATGCCTTCTCGTCTCATCTCGCGTTACAAGCAAAAGTGGGGCTGGGTGCTCAATATTATAAACTCGCTTCGCATCGTATAAATTGGCATGTCTGAATTCATCTACCAGCTTGGCATTGATTGGAAACTGCTTTTGAGCCAGTCGGTAAATTTTCTTTTGCTCTTAACCGCGCTTCACATCTTCGCATACAAGCCGATCGTAAAGCTTATGAAAGACCGGCAGGCAAGGATCGAGGAAGGGCTTGCGAAGGCCGACGAGGCCAGCCGGAGGCTCGACGAAGCGAATGCGGCGATGAAAACGAAAATGCAGGAAGCGGAGCAGGAGTCCCTGGTAATCCTGAAACAGACGGAAGAAAAAGCAAGAAAAACGGAGGCGCGCATGCTGGACGACGCGAGAAAAAAAGAGAATGAGATGATGAAAAACGCGGAACTTCTCGCGGCGGCGAAACAGGAAGAAGCGCGGAAGGCGGTGGAGCAGGAAGCGATAGGGCTTGTCAAAAGCGCGATCGCGAAAACAGTCGAACTCGCGCCCGAAGCGGTAGATGAAGCGCTTATCAAAAAAGCGATCCGGGAGGTAAAGGGAATAATATGAGGTATCCGGCACACATTTACGCAAAAGCGTTCGTCGAAGCACTGGGGGAACATCCATCCCCGGAGAAAGAACGGGCACGCATAAAGAATTTCATTGCTCTTCTTGTAAAAAACGGCGATATCGGGCACGCGCGGAAAATTCTCGAAAGCGCAAAAAAAGTGATCCGCGAAAAAAAGGGGCGGAGGAGCGTTGTCATCGAAACCGCCCGCCCGCTCCCTACGCACGGGCTCGCGGAAGAGATCACAAAACCATCCGACGTAGTTGAAGAGAAAATAGATCCCGAGCTCATTGCGGGCGTCCGGATAACAATAAACGACGAGCTCCAATTCGACGGAACGCTCAAGCGGAAAATAAACGAACTATTTTCCCAAAATTAAAAATCAAAGATCAAAATGCAAAATGACAATTCAAATTTTAAAATTTTTAACTGTCACTTTGATGTTTGCCTGCCCGTTCGAAGCCATGGGCGTAGGCGGGATATTTAAATTTTGAACTTTCCATGTACGAAATAATCGAAAAACTGAAAAAGGAGATAGAGGGGTTCGAAGAAAAGG
>CAYTEE010000021.1:3391-10746 GCA_964436785.1 uncultured Candidatus Saccharibacteria bacterium | reverse complement strand
TGTTGACCGGTATGAGGGAATAGAAAAAAATCTTGAGGCGCTCGGGAAAGAATTTAATGAAGAGCTTTTTTTCGAGACAAAGCGGAAATTTCGCGAGCTTGAGCTCCGTGAGCTTTTCAGGGGCAAATATGACAAGCAATCGGCGGTCGTGGGTATTTATCCCGGTGCCGGCGGGGAAGACGCGGGAGATTGGGCGCGGATGCTTTTTAATATGTATGAGCAGTATGCCCGCCGGAACGGGTGGGAGACGCGCGTATTGGACGATAATCCGAACCGGCGGACGCTCGAGGTAAAAGGACTATACGCATATGGATACTTGAAGGGGGAAATGGGAGTGCATCGTCTGGTCCGTATGTCGCCATTCTCGGCAAAACAGCTTCGGCATACTTCATTTGCGCTCGTGGAGGTGCTTCCTGATCTTCCGGACGTTGAAGAGTCAAAGATCCAGATACCGGAGCAGGATTTGAAATGGGAATTTACGCGTTCGGGTGGCCCGGGAGGGCAGAACGTGAACAAAGTGGAAACCGCGGTTCGCGTTATCCATGTCCCCACGGGACTCACTGCGGGTTCTCGCGCGGAGCGATCGCAGAACGCGAATCGTGAAAAGGCACTCAAGATCCTCAAGGCAAAACTTTTTGATCTTATGGAGAGGACGCAGACAACGGAGCTTTCGAAATTGCGGACGAACGTAAAGCCGGAGTGGGGGAGCCAGATCCGTTCCTACGTTATGAACCCGTATAAATTGGTAAAAGACCACCGCACGGAGGTTGAAACAACGCAGGTGGAAGAGGTGTTGAATGGCGCGCTTGATATTTTTATTGAAAGCGATGTAGAATTATTAAGTAAGCAATAATAGTGCATTTCCTACTTCCTACTTCCTACTTACTACTCACTACTTTCTACTTGCTATCCCAAATGATCGCATTCCAGAACGTTTATAAGATATATAACTCGCACACGACCGCGCTTGAGGACGTGAATTTTCATGTGAACCCCGGCGAATTTGTGTGCCTTGTAGGAAAGTCTGGCGCCGGAAAATCAACGGCTATCCGGCTTTTGATCGGAGAGGAAAAACCGACGCGCGGGCGCATTTTTTTTGGCCAGTTTGAGGTGAACAAGCTTAAGGACAACGACTTGCCGTCGTTCCGGCGGCACATTGGGATCGTGTTCCAGGACTTCCGGCTTCTTCCGAACAAGAACGCATATGAGAACGTTGCGTTCGCGCTTGAGGTCGCGGGGCGGTCACAGCGCGAGATCGGCGAGCTTACGCCGCAGGTTCTGGATATGGTAGGGTTAAGCGAGCGGCTCAAAAATTTTCCCCATGAGCTCTCGGGCGGGGAGAAACAGCGTGTTGCGATAGCCCGGGCGATGGTGCACCGGCCGGAGGTTATCATCGCGGACGAGCCCACCGGGAATCTCGACCCGTTCCACACGTGGGAGATCATCAATCTTCTCCAGAAGATAAACGAATTGGGAACCACCATTATTCTGGCGACGCACGACAAGGAAATCATCAATAGCCTGGAAAAGCGGGTGGTGACCTTGGACCATGGGCGCGTCATTCGTGACGAAGAAAAAGGAAGATACGTTTTGGTATAATGACTAATTAACCTAATTTCTAATTGATCTAAAAAATAACCAATGACCAAAGCGGTTGAAGTTGAGTCATTTTGACATTAGAACTTAGGATTTGATTAGGAATTAGGTAAATTAGAAATTAGATATTTAAGAAAATGGTTACAATAATTTCGCGCATTCTTCACTATGGGTTCAATAATTTCCGGAGGAACGGGTGGCTTTCGACGACGACAGTCATCATTATGGTGCTTTCGCTTTCGGTTTTTATCGGCTTGATCCTCTTCAACGTGTTGACCAAGCAGGCGGTTGCGACGGTGCAGGACAAGATAGACATCAGCGTGTATTTCAAGCAGGCGACTCCCGAGGATCAGATCTTGAGCGTAAAACAGGCGCTTGAGAGCCTAACCGAAGTGAAAACCGTGAATTACATCTCGAGCGACCAGGCGCTCGAAAATTTCAAGCTTGTGCACAAAGATGACGAGACCATCACGCAAGCGGTGAACGAACTTGAGGAAAATCCGCTCGAGCCGTCGTTGAGCATCAAGGCGCAGCAACCAAGTCAGTACGCGATGATAGCCCAGCGGCTTGGCGATCCGAACCTTGCCGCGCTTATCGACAAGGTGAGCTACGCCGAAAACCAGAAGGTGATCGATAGTTTGAGCAATATTATCAACAACGTGAATCGCGGCGGGTTTGCGCTCACCCTTATTATGGCGCTTATCGCGGGTTTGGTGGTTTTTAATACAGTACGCCTTGCGATCTATTCTAACCGCGACGAGATCGGCATTATGCGCGCGGTTGGGGCGTCGAACAGCCTGGTTCGCGGCCCCTATGTCGTGGAAGGAGTTATCGCCGGAATTATTGCCGCGGTCGCAAGCATTATTGTTACCGCTCCGGTTGTATATGCGATCTCTCCGTTCTTCCGGGCATCGATAGAGGGTTTTGATATTTTCCGTTATTTTTTTGCGAATATCCTTGTTTTTATCGGATACCAGATACTCTTCGGCATCCTTATCGGAGGCCTCTCGAGTTTTATTGCCGTGCGGCGGTATCTCAAAAATTAGGTTTCTGTATTCAGTTAGCCGCCGTGGCGCAACTATGACGCCGAAAATACTACGATAACCACCACTATTGTTACTATGACATGTCATAGTAACATCAATTTAGGGCGCAACTAAAAAACATGCATGCGGCGGTGTGTTCTTGCCTATTCGTATCGTAGCGCTTCTATCGGGCTTTTCTGCGAGGCTTGGCGGGCGGGGTAGATGCCGAAGATGAGCCCTATCGCGGACGAAATTCCCATTCCCATAAGCACCGCGGAAATAGGGAGGGCAAATCCCCATAAAAGTCCATAGATCTTGCTGATCACGAGTGCGACGAGAAAAGATACTCCTCCTCCGATCGCGATGCCGATCGCGCCGCCCACTGCGGTCAGTATCACCGCCTCAAGGAGGAATTGCAGGAGGATATTCCGGTTCGTGGCGCCGAGCGCTTTCCGCAGGCCGATCTCCCGCGTCCGCTCCGTTACCGACACCAGCATAATATTCATAATGCCGATGCCCCCTACGAGGAGCGAGATGGCGGCGACAGAGGCGAGAAAAAGAGTAAAGGCGTTCAATATCGTGCTTACGGTTTGCATCGCCTCCTCCTGGGTTTGAACGGAGAAGTCGTCTTTTGCCGGGTCGGTAATATTGTGCTGGGCGCGGAGAGTCCGTTTGATATCATCCACGGTTTCGGTAACCCGGTCTTCGCTCACGGCTTGCACCACGATCCGGTTGAAATACTTGATTCCGAAGATATATTGTTGTGCCGTTGTGTAGGGGAGGAACGCCCCTTCGTCGAAATTTAAGAATGAAAGCTGGCCGGTTTTTCCGATCACGCCGATCACGCGGAGATTCTTTCCCTTAATGCGGATCCTTTTCCCGAGCGCATCCTCATTCCCAAAGAGTTCGCTTTCCACCTTCGAGCCGATGACTACGACATCGGCATAGTTGCGCGATTCTTCGGGAGTAAAAACCCTCCCTTTGCTGGGATAAACGTTATAGATCTCCGAGAAAAAATCCGTGACTCCCAAAATGGTCGGGCGATAGGTTTCGTTTCCATATGCCGCGGATTCGCTGCCGAATACGACCGGCATCACCTGCGTTGCGTAAGGGACATTGTTGCGGTTTTGGAGGGCGCCGAGATCGCTCTCCTTTAGAGAATCAGTGAAAGAGGCGATGATATCGGTCGGCCCGGTGGGTTCGCGTCCGGGGATAATGGCGATCACTTTTGAGCCGATGCTCTGTATCTGCCCGAGTATCAGCCCCCGCGCGCCTTCGCCCAACGACATTACGATAATGATAGCGGCAACGCCGATCACGATGCCCAGGATGGTGAGAAGCGACCGCGACTTGTGGGTGCTCAAGCCCGTTATTGATGTTTTGATGAGTTGCCGGGTCGTCATTTATTTTTGGAAGTGCTTGCGCGCGTCGTGCCGCTCGGCAATGCGGATGTCTTTTTCTATAGCGCCATCCTTCATGTGGATGACGCGCTCCGCGAATTCGGCGGTATAGGTTTCGTGGGTGATAAGGATGATGGTGCGTTTCTGCGTGTCGTGAAGATTTTGGATCGTTTCCATTACGAGCTGTCCGGATTTTGAATCCAGGTTGCCGGTCGGTTCGTCCGCAAAAATGACGTCCGGATTCGTCACGAGCGCCCGTGCGATCGCCGCACGCTGTTTTTCGCCGCCCGAAAGCTGGGACGGCTGGTGGTGGATGCGGTGGGAGAGCCCGACGGACTCGATCGCATCACTCGCTATTTTATCCCATTCCGATTCGTGTATCGAAGAATAAAGGAGGGAAAGTTTTACGTTTTCGAGGACGCTCGCGCGCGGCAAGAGATTAAATGCCTGGAAAACGAACCCCATTTTTTCGTTGCGGATGCGGGCCGCTTCGTCGTCGCTGTATTCAGATATTTCCTTGCCGTCGAACCAATATTCTCCCTGTGTGTAGCGGTCGAGGAGGCCCAAGATGTGGAGGAGGGTGGACTTGCCGGACCCGGAGGGCCCCATCACCGCCAAAAACTCCCCGCGCCCAATGGAGAGGTCAATATCGTTCAGCGCGACGGTTTCCACGCTTTCTCCCAGGTACACTTTGCGAAGAGAACGTGTTTCTATAAAGCTCATATTGCGAGCGGTGGTATTTGTAAGATGGGTTCTACTCCGAAGGAGTGGTCAAAACTTTTTCGCCCGCAGAGAGCCCCTCGAGCACTTCAATATTGCCGTCGCTTCCGCGAATGCCGGGCTTCACCTCGCGTTTTTCTCTCGTACCGTCGCTTTTGAGCACATAGAGGAATCTTTTTTCTCCCTCGAAAAGCACCGAACGCTGGGGAATAATAAGCGCATCCTGCCGTTCTGCGGTCTTGATGGTGATGTTCGCGGTCATGCCGGGTTTTATTCTTCCATCTTCTTTGTCGAGCTGGATCTTTGTTTTATATGTTGGCACTCCTTCGATCACCGTGGTTGCGGGGTCGACCGAAATGACGCGGCCGAAAAATTTTACGGTATCGCCGTACGCGTCGAGAGTGATCGTTACCGGATCGCTGATCTTGATCTTTCCGATGTCTATTTCCGGGATGTTCGCTTCGATCTCGAGGTCGCTTTCGGAAATTACGGAAACAAGCGGAATATTGGGGGCGATTATCTCGCCCTTCGATCCGTCTTGTTTCGTAATGGTTCCCTTTATGGGTGCGCGAAGGAATTTTTTTTCTATCTGTGCCCTGGTCGATTCCGCTTGAGCCTCCGCCTGTTTTACGAGTGCGGCTTGAGCGGCAATTTCTTCCGGCGCCGAACCCGCGCGCGCGAGAGCAAGTTCCTGGCGGAGGCGTTCCGTGGTGAGTTCTTGGGAAAGGATCTCCTGCCTCTTGTCGCTTACGGCAAGGAGCGCGGAAACAACGCTCGTGCGTCCCGCGCTTACGCTTGTGCGGTACGTATCGAGGTTAGGGGAAACACTCGTGCATCCGCCGACGAACGTATCCGTTGTCCGCTCAAGAAAGGTTTTGAATTTGCCGAGATACGTTTTTGCCGAAATAAGAGCGGCATCGAGCAGGGCGGTGTCCGCGGTCGAGCCGAGGGGGCGCAGTTCCGTTTGCCATTTTTTGAGGTCTGCATCCGCAGTAAAGCGGAGCCAGGGAGCGTCTGCGGCGGCATCCGTATCGCAGGAGGTAAAGGTCAATTTATATGCCGTGTCTCCCGAGCCGATGAACACCGCTCCCGTTTTGGTCCGTACCGCGTCGTCCGACTTTGTGTACGCGTCGTTCAGGATGTCGATGACGTTCGTGTATTCGTTCTCGAGGTCCTGTTCCGCTTTTTTAAGTTCGGTTCCTTTTATTTGAAGTTCTTCGGGGCGCGTGCCGCGTTTAAGTTCGTTTAATTTTGCGGTGGCTGCTTCCACGCTCGCGGTCGCCTCGAGGAGTTTTGCGTTGAGCTCGCGAGTGTCGAGTTCGAGAATGATCTGGCCTGCGCTTACCTTGTCTCCAACTGCGCCGTTCACGCGTACGATCCTGCCGGAATTTTCGAACGCGAGGTTTATCTCTTCCGCGGGCTTGATATTCCCCGTAACGCTTACTTCTTCGGAGATCGATCCTTTCGCGACTTCGACAAACTCATATTTCACGCCGCTTCGGGAAGAAAATATCCAAAACGAAATGAGGCCGATGAGAATGGCTACGGGGATAAGAAAAAACGGCCGCAAAAATATTATGCGCTTTCTTTTCATTGCCCTAACAGTATAATACATATTATGGTGGGAAGCACGCGGCGCCGCTCCTTGTGGTGGGCCTTCGCCGTATGTTATACTGGGGCGACGCAATAATTATGGCAAAAGCGATTATTTTTATTGTTTTGGTAGGGGTTATTTTGTGGGGAGCGGTTTCTTATGTGAACCGAAAGCCGTCTCCGGAGACGACGGGCAAAATTACCGGGGCCCCTGCCGCGATGCATATGGTTACCATAAAAACAAATCTTGGCGATATCAAGTTTGAAACGTACGACGCCGATGCCCCGAAAACGGTGGAGAATTTTATAACGCTCGCGAATAAGGGATTCTATAACGGGCTTGTGTTCCACCGGGTTATCAAGGGTTTCATGATCCAGGGCGGCGACCCGAAAGGGGACGGCACCGGCGGACCGGGGTATAAGTTCGATGACGAGCTGAATCCTTCGACTCCCTCGTACCAAGCAGGGTACAAGAAGGGAGTCGTCGCAATGGCGAACGCGGGCCCGAACACGAACGGAAGCCAGTTTTTTATTATGCTCGAAGATAAGCCGCTTCAAAAGGACTATACGATATTCGGGAAAGTGGTGAGCGGGCAGGATGTGGTGGATATTATCGGGAGCGTGAAAACCGACGCGAACGACAGGCCGGTTTCTCCGATCAAAATGGAGAAAGTGACGGTTGGAGAGAAATAGGGTTTTGACTTTTGGCATTATTTGAGGCATAGTGTTCTCGGTTTCCCTTTCTGTTCCCTTTTCGCGGAGGAGGAACAACGCATGCCTGTTGTGCGGATGTGTCCGAACTGCGGTTCGGACGAGTTCGACGGCTCGATGTGCCACAAGTGCGGGAAAGGAACCCGCGCCGGTTCCGAACGTCGCCCTGGCTCCGGCAAGAAGCTGTATGGCCGGCGGACACTCCCCGAAGAGAAGCTTCTGGAGATCCAGGAGAGGGTTCTTCTCGGCGGCAGGGTATAGCCGCACTTTCCGCGAACACACGGAGGCCCCGGAGTTTTTCCCGGGGCCG
>CAYTEE010000021.1:0-3291 GCA_964436785.1 uncultured Candidatus Saccharibacteria bacterium | reverse complement strand
CGCGCGTAAGATTCTATTTCGCTCAACTTTAATGCGGTCGAGATGTTCCCCGTCCGCATGTAAAATTGTTCGTTGTTGTCCGCCCTAAGATAGACCGGCCGCGGGCTTTGGAGCACTTGGATGACGCAGAGATCGTTCCCGTCCATATTGTGGAACCACAGCTTTACGAGATTGCGGAATTCGGGGCCGATCATATTATTCATCGATTGGGTAAAATGATTTTCGAATCCGTCGCTATCCTTTCTCTGGAGCGTTTGGTAATCGTTCCGGAGCCCCAGGGGCGCGTGGGTATCGCTTACGCCCAGAACCAGATACCCGCCATTTGAATTCATGAACGCGGCGACGGTTTTCATAGCGGATTTTTCGATTTCGCGGTTTGCCTGTCCAGCACGGTAATCGAACCGGAGGGATGATTTGAATTCCAGCCGGTCGTGCTCGTTCTCTTTAAGGAGCCGTTCCAGGTCCGGTTTTTTCCCGAAGGCGTTCTCGCCCGCGGCGTGTTCTTGGCGGATGGCCTTTACGATGCGTTCCGGCCAGGAAATGTCCGCTATGGTAAAAAATGAAGGTTCGTTTCCCACTCGGATCGAGCCATAATGGAAAAGTTTTCCCAATAGACCCGAGGAGACAGAAAGCGGAATGGAGGTCGTGGTTGGTACTATCTTTTCTTTTTTAAAAATGACGCCGTGAGAGTGCCGTACAGAGCCAGGTCGGATGGTGTATTCCTCGTAGTACCAAGATAGAAACGCATAGACCGTGAGGACGAACTGAGCTCCATAGAGAAAAAGCATTTTCGCCGCCTGATACGAGAGGAAGTTCGAAAAAGAGAGCTGGGTGTAAAATTCGTATTTTGCGTTCCCTATGAGTGTTGCTATAAAGTAGAGAAAGAATCCGGCGGCTTCAACGGCCACGAATTTCCAGATAAGGACGATTGGGCTCCGCTTGGTCGTTGTCTCGGCGTTCATCACGCCTTTAGCGTAGCACCGGTGTTTCGGGCGGACAAGTGATTGACATTTTCCAGACCGCCATTATGCTTATGGTATATGAGCATTGATTTAGCAATAAAACGAAATTTAAAAAACAGGAAGATTACTGTTGAAATGGATGCAGATAGGCTAGAGCGGCTTGCTGCGAGTTTTGGATTTCTCAGCCCCGATTTTCTTAAGAGTTTGAATCGAGCAGAAAAGGACTACGCGGTAGGTAGGTACCGCAAGATCAAATCCTTGAGTTGAGGTTTTGACGAAAACCCCGCAATCAGTTAATATACTTTTATGGCGAAGAATTTCAAATATTGGCGGATTTCGGTCGCCCTTTCCGGGGTTATTTTCGCCCGTTCCGGGATGTTTTGGGGCGTTGATAATGGTTTTTCTAACTAAGGCGTAATTATAGCAAGAAACCTTTTTCGGAAAGGACGCCCCGGTTGGATGGACCGAGGCATTTTTGATTTATCCTCCCATCTTTTAAGAAATCGGTTTAGTATAAATTCGTTGGCTATCAACCGAAAAACTTATATAAAGAAAAGCAGTCGAAGATCAACCAGAAAAGATGGGAGGGTAAAAAAATGAAAACAATGGAAAATCAAACTACACTTAAATATATGAACGAAAAAAAGAGCGCAATGCCGGCGTATCTTAAGTATATTTTCGCGCTTGCGTTCAAGCAAAAGCGGCGGATAAGGTTTTTGGCTATCCTACTTTTTGTAAGCGTTGCCGCGCGGCTTACGGAGCCATACTTGTATAAGGTGGTTGTGGATACTTTAACCGACGGTCTTGTGGCAAGAGGTTTCGTTTCCGCGCAGTTTACGACGCTTATCGTTTCTGTTGCCATTTGGTTTTTCTTGGCGGTTGTGGTGAACACCGCGAGCGCCCAGATGTCTTTCCTCGTATGGCACATCGGAATTAAGAGTTCAGAAGAAATTCACTTGTTGGGCTATCGGCGCCTCTTGAAGCTCGATTATGAGCAGCATATGGCGGAACATTCGAGCCGCTATGCGAAAATTGTGGATGATGCGGACGTAAGCACGTGGGAGATGACAAACTGGTGGCTCGGAAGGTTTTCCTCCGCAATTTTGGGGTTTTTGGGAATGCTCGTAATTGCACTTATAGTCAGCTGGCAGATGACGCTTATCGCGGTGTCCGTCATTCCTCCAACTCTTTGGTTCATTATCCGGCACGTCAAAAAGTACGAGGACGAACAGCGCAGGGTCAATAAGATGTGGGAGGAAAAGCACGAACATCTTGCGGACCAGGTCGCGAACATCGTTACCTACAAGCTGAATCCGCACGAAAATGTTTTTGTCAAGCGGCACGAAGTATACAGCAACAATGCAACTTCGGCGCAACTTGCCCTGAATAAAAGATGGCGGCTGGTCGAGATGCTGAATCCGGATGCCTTCGCGCGCTTTTTGGTTTTGGGAGCGGGGATATTTTTTGTGCAGAACGGCGCGATAACGCTGGGAACACTCTTTATGTTCATGGGGCTCTTGAACGAAATTTTGACGCCGCTTCATCTTATGGGAGATATTCTCCCGCAGTACACGCGACGCGCTCAGCATATCGAGCGGCTCTTGGGCCTTTTTGCGCAGGAGGATAAAGTGGCGAATCCCGCCTCCCCGCGGAATATTTTAGCGGTCAATGGCAGGGTTGCGTTCGAACATGTTTCTTTCTCGTATCCGCAGGAGAAAAGCGGTTTTCGAATTTCAGATGTTTCGTTCGGCATTGAACCCGGCCAAACCGTTGCGCTTGTGGGGCATTCCGGCTCGGGCAAGACCACGATTATGACCCTGCTTACGCGCCTTTCGGACCCTACCCACGGGCGGATAACGATAGACGGGATAGATCTCCGCGAGTTCGACCTTGAGGAGATAAAAAAGTATGTCGGAACCGTGCTCCAGGAGAACGCGATGTACAATGAAACCATTTCTGCGAATATCGCGTACGGCGATCCGGCGGCGACAAAAGAGCAAATTATCCGCGCGGCGAAGCAGGCGCACGCGGACGAATTCATCCGCAAACTTCCGAAAGGATACGATACCCTGATCGGCGAGCGCGGCATCCGCCTCTCCGGCGGGGAGAAACAGCGGGTCGCTATCGCGCGGGCGATCCTCAAGGACCCAAGGATAGTTGTGCTTGATGAGCCGACGAGCGCCTTGGACAGCATCACCGAGAGGAAGGTCCAGCAGGGGATAAACGAGCTTATGAAAGGAAGAACGACATTGATCATCGCGCACCGCCTTTCGACCGTTCGGAACGCGGACATCATATTAGTGCTTGAGGACGGAAAAATTATCGGAGA
>CAYTEE010000020.1:0-11204 GCA_964436785.1 uncultured Candidatus Saccharibacteria bacterium | reverse complement strand
GCTCACCAATCCGGCAAGAATACTTAGAAACCACGCTTTCATGGATAAATGACGGTAAAATAGAAGATTATATGGCCAAACATCAGCACGACAGAAATGCTGATGAGTTGTGGCAATACTTCCAAGATGTGATTGCGTGGGTGCGAAAAACTTTTCCAAATTATCGTCGGGAGATGAACAATGTGCCGTGGGGAGCATTGTATAACCAGTTCAAGGATAAAAAGTTTGATTCAAAGAAACTGGAAAAAGAAATAACTGAGCTAATGCAGGATGAAGACGTAACTAAAAAGTCCGGCATTTACGAATATGTTTTGACCAAAAATGAAAAGTTTTTAAATATACGCTCTTTTACCGACAAGATGAAGCGGGAGGCGTATGAGCGACAGAAAGGAGTTTGTCCGTGGTGTAAAAAAGAGAAGAAAGAAAAACAGAAGTGGAATATTGAAGAAATGGAGGCCGACCACATTACCCCTTGGCGCGAAGGCGGAAAAACAACGGCTGAAAATTGTCAGATGCTCTGCAAAGACGATAATAGAAAAAAATCAGGAAAATAAATTTATGAAAACAGGTATCTGTAAACTTTGTCTCCAAGAAAAAGCGCTATGTAGGGAATCGCACATCATTCCCAGTTTCCATTATAAATTTTTATACGGCCACAATAATGAGTTGATATATCTGAATTCTCAAAAAGCAGAAGTTAGATATAACAGCGAATACGAAAGCGATATTCTCTGTAAAGAATGCGAGGAGGGTGTTATTGGTAGATTGGACGATTATGCGGCAAAACTTATTCATAATAAGTTTCCAATAAAAAGTATTTTCCGTTTAGAGCAAATTAATGGGAAAGAATGTTCAGTTCTAGAAAACTGCCCTAATTACGATTACGCGTGTTTTAAGCTATTCTTATTATCTCTGCTTTGGCGTGCCAGCATTACCTCACGGCCATTTTTTAAGGCCATAAAACTCAATTCTCAAGTAGAAGAGGACTTAAGAAAGATGGTATTAAATAATAGACCCGGAGAACCAGAGGAATTTCCCTGTTTTATAAATTTGCCACCCCTAGTGCCGGATCAAGATGGCAGACGCGGATTTCACCCGCTTCACATGCCGACAATGTCGCCGAGGTGTGTTAAAAAAGATCAGCTTGAAATTTGCGAGTTTGTCATAGAGGGTATGCATTACTATTTTCTTGTTTCAAGGCCCGAAAAATGGAATGTTATTCCTGGTGTAGAAAAAAATAAACTTATTACTGGATTTGCTTCTCTGCAAGACCAAGAACAACTATTACAGGAAGCTGTTCAGATGATGCAAGGAGAATAGCAAAGCGACCGACCCATCCACCTCACCCACCCATGAAATCAAAAAAAATAGGCATCTCGCAAAAGGCATTTGTTTTCAGAATAGTTGCGTAGTGATATTGCCCCTTGTATAATTTAGACACAGCATGACCACTCAAAAGCTTGGGAAAGAGCGTTTTTTCAGGACCTATGCCAATCTGCCCATAAATTTACGGGACGAGATAATTTTGGTATTACCGAATAAAGGTCCAATAACTTGGCAGGTAGCTTACGTAGAAATTGATGGAGATACGGAATTGGGCGATTTAATTTTAAGCAAGCTATCCGAACTAAAAATTATCTAAAATGGAACAAGAAATTGATAAAGAAATAAAAGAACTTGTTATTGCCAGATTAAAAACATTGCCGGACGACAAAGAAGTATCAATTGGTTCTGACGGCGAGTTCACCAAGGAACAACTTATTGATCACGTGAAAAAAAACGATTCTATCGGTCAGAAAATGGTGGATGTGGAGATGAATTTTTTGCGAGCGCTGAAAGAAGGTGCACTGTTTGAGCAATGAATAGAACGATTCTGGTCACGCGGCCTAGTCACGACCAGACAACTCGTTGTATTTCTGCCTGGGCGGGAGAGGTTCTGGATTTTGCGGTCAAGAGAGGAGACACGGTTATCGATTTAGCGAAAGACCGAGCCAATAGGAAAGAATTTGAGAGTGTTCTTGATAAAAAAGACCCAAGCATGGTCTTTTTTAATGGTCATGGGGATGAGTCGCGGGTTGGTGGCCAAGACAATGAAACATTGGTTGACACGCAGAATTCAAGTCGGCTTTCGGGAAAAGTGGTTTATGCGTTAGCATGTAAGTCCGGTCAACTACTTGGACCCGTGAGCATAGAGCATGGCACGGCGGCTTATGTTGGCTATAACGAGGATTTTATCTTTATGACCGAGCCGGATAAGCGAACACATCCACTTGATGACAAAACTGCGGCTTTATTCATGGGGCCATCCAATCAAGTAGTCATTTCATTATTAAAAGGTCAGACCGCTCAAGAAGCCCATATACATTCTCGAAAAGCCTTTTTCAGGAGTATTCGCAAGTTAATGACCAGCAAAACGTCTTTGGCAGATTCTTCGGCGCTCAGATTTCTATACTGGGACGCCACAGTCCAGGCGTGCTACGGCGACGGGAGGATGTAGCGTAGGCCGAGTGATATAATGCCTATAATATAAATATGAAAACTCTTTTTATCGCCATTGTTTTCATTGTAATCGTTCTCGCGGCGTTCTTGATGCCGAGGGTGATGAACTATCTTCAAGACAAGGGCCTGTCGAAGAAGGGGATCGCCGCTCCTGCGGAAATTCTCTCCGTGGAGGACACCGGCAACCGCGTGAA
This sequence comes from uncultured Candidatus Saccharibacteria bacterium, assembly GCA_964436785.1. GTDB lineage: Bacteria > Patescibacteriota > Minisyncoccia > UBA6257 > 2-01-FULL-56-20 > CAYTEE01. The sequence continues at coordinate 8,511 of CAYTEE010000020.1, read as the reverse complement.
CTATAATCCGGAGCTGAAAATGAAGCTCCGAGTTTCTCCGGAGAATCTACCGCCCTATGAAGCCGAAGTAGTTCAGGTAATCTCGACCGCGTATGTCTCCCTGTTTCAGCCCAGCGCGAAAATTACCGTAAAGTACGATCCCGAGGACCCGACGCGCGTGATCGTCATGGAGAGCGGTACTATTAAATAAAAAAAGCGGGGTGCCAGTACTAGACCAGCACCCCTTTTTCTCGCGTTGTGGATGTGCGCGTTCCCTCTACACGTGAGAGAAGCGCATGCAGTGGCCGCAGGTGACTTCCGAGTACGGCCGCATCTTGACCGCCTCCGGATTTTTCGTGAAGGCGAGAGAACATGGGGTCTCATACTGCTCGCGCCCGCGTTTCTTCGTCGGGTGCATGACAAAGTGCACCTTGCGGCCTGGGAGCGTGGCGGTGAGACACTCGCCTACCTTGGGGCGGAGGAGGCCGCCTTCCTTCCGGCAGAGCCAGCAGTTTACGTCGTCCGGGGACCCCTCCTCTATTTCTTCTTCCCATCCGCCCCCCGCTGCGTGAAGCATCCAGATGGAGCAGTGGGTATAACCGCGTTCTCCAACCGCATGGCGCAGTCGCTTCGATCCGAACTGGATCGTGGGAATGAGCTCTTTGCCCATCGGCATCCTCCTCTCGAGTGATGGAGTCCGTGGAATACTGGCTGTATTGTAGTACGCCTTAATTGATGATTCAATAAGAATGATCCTATGAACCCCAAGCCACAAGATATCTACGGCAAGATCATCACCGGCGAAAAGGAGAGCTGGGTGCTTTTTCAAAACGGCACGTGCGTTGTTTTTACCGAACCCCAAGCGGATTACAAGCAGGCGGCAGTAAAAAAATTACGCGAGGCGGGGGAAGCCCGCGGGGGCGGAGAATCCGGCGATTTTTCCGTGATGAAGCTGAAGGACCTTCCGGGCTGGATCGTAAGCTACTTCGCGCCCGGGATCTTCAATTATATAAGCCCCGAGGAATTCGAGGGCGGAAATCCGTCGGACATAGCTATTGGCATGGTGGCGCGGAAAAAGAGAAATAGCGACAGCGCCTCCGGAGTGGTTATCCATACGGAAGCGAAGGGGTAGGTCGTCCACATGCGCCGTCGCGCCTTCCATGATACGATTATCGAATGAAGCCCATAGTAATATTTGTTCTTATCGCTATCGTTTTTATTGTTGTGGCGCTTGCATGGTTTCTACGAAAAGGAGAGAATAATAAAATGATTATCACTTTAAACATTATTGAGGCAAAGAAAATAGACACGGGCTGGTCTGTCATCGCCGAATTGACGTTCAAAAACGAGGGCGACGCTGTTTTTGAGTTGGATCGCCCGACTGCCGGCGATGGCGGGGAACTTATAAACGACGTATTCGATATTCGCTCGGGTAGCGAGCGGATAGCATATACCGGAATGATAAAAAAAAGAGTTGCGCCGAGCCAAGAAGATTTTATCAAGGTTGCCTCGGGTGCGACTGTCCAGAATAAAATTCAGCTCGCCGGATATTATGCGTTTCCTGCAAGCGGGGGAACGTTCTCGGCCACATTCGAATCCTTTAATTATTTCTCCAAGGATGCGGTTACGATGAGATCGAATACCGTGAGTTTTGAACTATCGGATACTTCTCGCTGATTTTTTTGGAAATGGAAACACCCTAATCGCGGTTGTCTGCGATTAGGGTGTCATGGTGTGATTTTTCTTCTGGAGTTTCCTCCATGCGCGGGACAGAGAAAGGATCCGGCGCTGGGTACGGGTGAGCACCGCACTCCGGCGTTTTCCGCCGTAGGGCGACCAGAAGACAGACATGAACCCCTCGATCTTGTGCGGGTTCACGTCCTCTCCCTCGATGCCCGCAATGAGCATCTTTTCAAGTTCCCGCAGGCGCTCCCGCGAGACGAACATCCGCCCGCCGTACTCGAGGCCGATGCCGGTGATCGTAATGCGCGGGGTTTTCGGATTCGCGAGATCGATCACGAAATTCTTCCCGTTGTTGATCGTAAATTCCGCATTGTGCAGGAGCCTTCGGATTTGGCGCCTTGTCCCTCTTCCGATCCGCTTCTTGCTTGAAAATGTGAGATCGTCCACATAGCGGGTGTAGGTGACGTCGTTCCACCCGCACCATTTCTTGAGGTTGTACCACGTATGAATTGGCCGCTCAAGAAACGCCCATGCGTAAAGCTCGAAGAGCGCGGGCGACGAAGGAGCCCCCTGATAGAGCCCTCCTTCCGGGGCGATGCAGTAGTTCTCAAGAAAGTTCTTGAGCCCGCGCTTCCTTGGGATCCAGAAGCTGTTCATTAAGCAGAACGCCTTGACGAGTCCGTCCACCTTTACGCTCCCGAATGCATTCTCGATGTCGGTGAGGTAGAAAAATCTGTTTCCCCGGTGTGGTGCGACGTTCTCCGCGGGGCGCGGCGGCGCGTGTTTCGGGAAGCGCGGCTGGCTTCGGAGATACTCATCCAACTCTTCGTGGATCGCGCGCATCGCGTCGTTTGGCTCGTAGACGCGGCGTATCTTCCAAGCGCCGGTTTTCTGATTCTGCCTCCGGATGAGACGCGGGAAAAACAGCGGAAGCTCATCGCAGGTTTTCTCATGCGCTTTTTTAAGGAAGATCACTCGGTATCACCTCCTTCTTTCGTTGTGTAGGTGCGTTTGCTTCCGATACCATATCAAAAGACAGGTTCTTCTGCAAGAATAAAAAAACGCGCAGTGGTGGTACCACTTGCGCGTTCGTTGGTGCATGTGCGTGTGTGATTTCAAAGTGCTGGGGGCAAGCGAATCCGGGGGTCTCGGTCTCGAGCGGTCTCGCTTACTCGTGGTGCTCAACCTCGCGCTCGGCTGTTTCTCGAGCGTGAAGCTGGGAGCGCGGGAAGGAGCAGTGGTGGTGAGGCCTTCTTCGAGAAGAGCCTACTCACGCTCTGCCGCGATGCCCGAAGGGCACCTCGGGCGCGATACTCTCGCGCACTCTCTTCGCCATTTCAGCCGTTGCCCCCTTCTTTTGGCAAGGCCTCTGCCGTCTCACTGGGGCGGCAGTAGTACTTTTTAAATGCCAGCCGCACAGTTCTCAAAACCTAATTCCGACCCCCGGACGTAACCGTATTGCACGTTGGCGATTTGATTATATGGTTCTGTGGCAGGGAGCGCAAGGCATCTCCCGTTATTTGCGTCGCAACATGGTTTTGATATACTATATTTACGTCGAAAACTTAAACATATAAAAAACGAATGAATATTTTTTCAAGGCGGGGCGTAAGCACCCCGATGGTGGTAGGCATTATTGTAGTGATACTCGTGATCGTCGGAGTAGTGATGTTTCTGAAGAGTACTCCGGGAGCGGATAACGCGGGGGTGACAGTGGCGCTCGGCGCGCAGAATAATTCCAATGAGTCGGGAACGGCCAAGTTCATCGAGAAAGAGGCCGGGAAATTGAAAGTTGTTCTTGCGCTCACGGGGTCTCCGGCGGGCGTTTCCGAGCCGGCGCACATTCATGCCGGGTCCTGCGTGAACTTGGGCGGACCGAAATATACGCTTACTCCTCTTGTCGGCGGCAAATCGGAAACGATGCTTGATATAACACTCGACCAGTTGCTTTCGGAGCTTCCGCTTGCGGTGAACGTCCATAAGTCCGCGACGGAAGCGTCGGTCTATGTTTCGTGTGGTAATATTCCCGGAGGCAATACGGCGCAAGAAGGAAATGGGGGAGTCGTGCCCGTGGCACAAGGGAAAACATATGCTATCGAAATAACCGCGGCTGGCTTTAAGCCCTCAAAGCTTACCATCGCAACAGGCGATACCGTGGAATTTACGAATAAAGATACGATCCCGCACTGGCCCGCTTCCGGCCCTCATCCGGCGCATACGACTTGCCCGGGCTTTGATTCTACGCCGGGCATTAATCCAGGTGCGACGTATTCCCATACATTCACCGAGGCGAACGTTTGCCCGATGCACGACCACCTAAAGACTTCAATAACGGGAACGATCACCGTACAATAGGTCCGTACGCATATACTGAAACACAAAAAGGCCGAAAGGCCTTTTTGTGTTTGTGGGATAGATCGGTTTATCTCTCTTAAGGCAATTGTTTGTGCCCGGGGCCAGAGTCGAACTGGCACGCTCTTGCGAGCGGCAGATCTTAAGTCTGCTGCGTCTGCCTATTCCGCCACCCGGGCAATGCGCGTATTGTAGCTGATTCCCTTTTTGCTTTCAACAAAAACGCGGTTCCGGCTGGAACCGCGCGCTCGTATGTGCGGCAGCTACTCATCTTGCCAATCGCCCTTTTCGTGCGCGATCGTGCTCGTGGTCTCGTCCGGGCCCGCTATGGCCACGATGTTCATGCCCGTGACCTTTTGTATCTCGAGCGGGGCTGCGCAGATCACGCACTCTCGAGGGTCAACTCCCTTAGGGAGCCCCTCGATGATCTGGTTGCCGCGCTCGTTGAGCCTTACGGGATAGTACGACGCCGTTGAGGTATCTGCCATATCTCGGCCTCCCAAGGGTCTGCCTTTATTATATCACCTCGGACGTTCTGGACGGATAGAAGACTTGTGGGTAATATCTATTTACACGGCCACGTGGCGAAGTAGTAGGGCAGGGGTCTGTCCTCAAGAAATTTCGAGGTGTGTGGCGCCGTAGCCAAGTAGTAAGGCAAGAGTCTGCAAAACTCTTATACGTGGGTGCGATTCCCACCGGCGCCTCAAAATTTCAAGGGATTGCGATTTTTGCCCAAATCGAAGATTTGGGCAAATCGGGAACAAAACCGCTATACATGGGTGCAAATCCCATCGTGGCCTCAGCGCTGCTGTTCTTCGATTAACAGCTTTTCGATCCGAGCCGCGTTTTCCGCGCCTTCGTCGCGAACAAATTCTATTTTTGGGAGCGGCTTGATGTTCAGTTTTTTCATCAGAAGGTACTGGAGCTCCCCCTGGGTTTCCTTTAGGCGCTTCATCGCTTCCGTTTCTTTCCCCGGCGGCATTACGCTCACGCTTATCCGCGCGTGTTCCAGTTTTTTATCAACCTCAACGCCGGTTAGCGTGCAGAGAAACCCCGGTTCCTGTTCCACTTCTCTCTGGAGGATGCTTGTGAGTTCGGACCGGATGAGTTTTCCAACTCGGAGGGGGCGATAATTCATCCCTCACCTTTGTGGGATTGCGAAGCGATACGCTCCCACGTTTTATTTTTGACCATTGTGCTAATTTTACTGTCAGTGTTTTTTGTTGCAATACCGGCTTCGGAAGAATTATTTATCCCGCAAAGGTGAGGGATTCATTTCCGCATTACGATATGGTCGCCGACCTGGATCAATATTTCGGCGTTCGAGATCACCCCCGCTTCGCTTCCTTCCGCCACCTGGCCCATGTCTTTTTTCTGGGACTGGAGATTTGTAACGCGCCCTCGGCCGGCGACTTTCTCTTCGCGGACGATCTCGAATGCGCCTTTATTGCGGATGATGCCCTTTATAACGCGCCCTCCCACGAGCTGTTTTTCCTGTTTCTCCTGATTGAAGACGACGAGGACTTCCAGGTCGCCCAGGATATTCAGATCTTCGGGTTTTTTAAGTGCTTCCTCCACGGTTTTCACGAGGTCATAAATAATTTCCGACGTGATGATGATAACCCTCTGCGCATCGGAAAGGTTTTTCGCGGCGGTGTTCACGCGCGTTTTGAATCCGATGATTATCGCTCCCGTCGCGAGGGCGAGTTTTACGTCCCCGTCGTTTATGTCGCCCACGGATTCGGCAAGCACTTTCGGCTGCTTTTCGGTCTTGAGGTTCTGTACGATGAGTGAGAGTGCTTCGAGCGAACCGGAATCCGCGGCCTTCAAAATAAGGCGCAGGGGATTTTTTTCGGAAGAGGGAAGCGCTCCCGCGGGTATTTTCGCTTTGGGTTCTCCCGCCGTGACGCCCTCCTGCGTTTTCATATCCGCGCCCGTCGTAAACGCCTCACCCACCTTAGGCATAGTTTCAAAACCGATGATGAGCGCGGGAGCGGATGGCGCGAGCTCTTTTGCCGTTTTTCCCAGGAAGTTTTCCAATATCCGTACTTTTCCCTTTGCGGTTGCCGTTCCAATAGCATCTCCCGCGCGGAGCGTTCCGTCTTTTATGATGGCGGTGACTTCAAGCCCTCGCCGCTGGTCCATTCGCGTCTCGAGGATGAAGCCCGCGGCGCTTTTCTCGGGGGAATATGTCAGGTGCTCCATTTCCGCGGCGAGGAGAGTGAGGTCGAGGAGGTCGTTTACGCCCTCGCCGGTTTTCGCGGAGACGCCGTGGAAGCTCACTTGCCCGCCGTACCCCTCGAGGAGCACGCCCGCGTCGGCAAGTTCTTTTTTCGCGCGTTCGAGATTCGGCTCTTTGTCTATTTTGTTTATCGCGACGATGAAAGGCGTTTTTGTTTCGTTCAAAATTGAGATCGCTTCTTTAGTCTGGGGCTTCACGCCATCCTCCGCGGCAACTACGAGGATAGCGAGGTCGGCAACCGTAGCGCCTGCGGAGCGCATCTTGGTGAACGCTTCGTGTCCGGGCGTGTCGATGAAGGTAATCTTCCTGCCCTGCGCCACCGCTGAAGCTTTAGGCGGCACGCGGTCGGCAGGCGCGGATTTTCGCTGATTTTTATCCGCGCCGATCCGCGCTGATTGATCTGCGTTTATCTGCGGTGTATGCACTATTTCATACGCGCCGATCGACTGCGTAATGCCGCCCGCTTCCCGCGCGGCGGCGGTCGTCTTTCTGATGTAATCCAAAAGCGTGGTCTTCCCGTGATCCACGTGCCCCATTACCACCACAACCGGCGGGCGCCCCACTAGCGTGGAGCTTGGTTTTAATTGCTTTAAATTTTCCTTTGACATACTACTACAAAGTACTTGCAACGAGTGGAAAAGTAAACCCCCACACCTACTTGCGACTGCGAAGCACTAAAAAATCTATCTTCATAATATTATTACACGCCATAGAACAATCTCGATATTTGGTATTCGGCAAACGGCTTCGAAAAGACATTATCGCAAGTAGGTGTGGGGGTAAAAAAATGCTCCGCGGTGATGCGCGCGGAGCGTTGTGGTGTGGAGATGAGAAGGTTCGACTACGACGACCGACGGGATGCTTTTCTGCGCCCGCCCCGGTGCTTTCTGGTCAGCTGCCTCCGAACGACCACCACTCCGTGGTTGCCGCTCGGTGTTCGCCGCGTGTAGAACACGACACCCGTGATCTTTGCTATCACCTGTCGCTTAGTCAATCGGCACCTCCCAAAAAATCTTATGCTATTGTATGCCGGATTGATTAAACATTCAAATTTGCAATGTTCCGGTGTCCTTTTGTGATATAATAGAGGTATGGCTGAATTGTTGAGTGGAAATCGCCTAGATTTTTCCAAAAATGTCCAAAAAGAATTCCTGGAAGTGTGTCGCCTAAAGTTGGGCCTATCAAATACTGAATTCGCGTCCCTTTTGGGAATCAGTGTTAGGACCCTTACTGATTGGAAAAGAAAAAAGTTTTTATTACCGGAAAAGGCGGCTAAGTTTTTATATAGTGAGGCTGGAATAAAGATTCCTAGAGCGAAAAGACTTGTTGGTCAATTTTGGTATACAAAGAAAGGCGCGAAAAAGGGTGCCTTAAATATGCTTAAAAAATATGGTAGAGTAGGCGGCGATCCCGAAGCAAGAAAAGTGGCGTGGCTCGAGTGGTGGGAAAAAGTTGGAAAATTTCAGAAGCGGAAAATATTTGACCGTAAACCGATTTCAAAACCCAGAAAGAATATTGGGCTATCGGAATTTGTTGGAATAACGCTTGGTGACGGCGGAATTACTAAAAACCAAGTGACGATAAGTTTAAACCGGGAAACGGACCGAGAGTATATAGCTTATGTAGTAGATTTAATTGAAAAACTTTTTAAGATCGAGCCAAGCGTAAGAGAGGACCCAAAATCTTTGGCGAACAATATTGTGGTATCAAGAATTGAGTTGGTAGATTTTTGTAAAAGTATTGGGCTGAAGGTTGGTAATAAAGTTGAGCAGCAAGTGGACATACCTGAGTGGGTAAAAAAGAATGGGCGGTTTTTGAAGATTTGCGTGAGAGGATTGGTAGATACGGATGGAAGTGTTTTTGAGCACAAATATCGGGTTAGCGAAAAAGTTTACCGATACAAGAAAATAGACTTTGCCAGTTCTTCTCGGCCCTTATTAAATTCAGCTTATCGCGCTTTGAAAGATTTAGGTTTAAAACCAAGGATAACTAAGGATGGCAAGAAGCTTAGGTTAGAGAGCATTGAAGACGTTGGGAAATATTTTTCCATTATTGGGTCGAGCAACCCGAAACACTTGAATAGATATAATAGCTGAGCTATCCTACATACGCATTAGGTGAGGTCGCATAGGGGTCTAGTGCGGCGGTTTGCTAAACCGCTATACGGGTTAAACCGTATCGAGGGTTCGAATCCCTCCCTCACCGCCAAAATTGAAAATCGGAATCGGAAGCCGAAATGGGGTCGGCACGAAGTG
>CAYTEE010000019.1:0-11727 GCA_964436785.1 uncultured Candidatus Saccharibacteria bacterium | reverse complement strand
GTCTCAAATCCCTTCTCTCGGATCTTTGCGTACGAAACCTCATAATTCCGCTGATCGGGATCGGTGCCATAGTCCGCAAAGTGCAAATGATGCGGAACGCTTTCTTTTATTTTTTTCGCAATGTCCTCCTTGGTAAAATTCATATCTTCCGATCCCACATTGAAAATTTCATTCTTGAGTTCGTCAAAATGCGCGACGGCGAACACAAAACTCCGCGCAATGTCGTAAGAATGAATGAATGTCCGCTTGAAATGCGCTTCGTAGACGATATTAACTTTCTGTTTCAGCGCGCGGTAGACAAAATCGTTCACCAACAGATCCAATCGCGGGCGAGGAGAAAGGCCGAATGCGGTCGCGAATCGATAGATAACATAGTTCTGTTTTGTTTTAATTGCTTCTTCCGCCTTGAACTTCGATATCCCGTAATCGGAAAGTGGGTTTACCGGAGACGCTTCTGTGCAAAGACCGTCCACCTTCCCGTACACGCTTCCCGTCGAAGCAAAAACGATCTTCTGCTCGGGAGAGCGTAGGGAGTTCAAAAGCTCTGTGGCATGAAGATTCACCGCATAACACATATCCGGATCTTTTTTGCACGCCGGTTCTCCCACGATCGCGGCAAGGTGAATAATATAATTCGCTCCCTCGAGCGCTTGCCGCAGGGTCTTCTCATCCCGCACGTCACCTTTCATAAAATGGAATCTCTTATTGATAAAGTGAGGGAAAAGCGTGTGTTGGCGATACATTAAATTATCAAGAACACGCACCGAATACCCCGCCTCTAAGAGCATGGGCACAAGAATTGAACCAATATAGCCGGCCCCTCCGGTTATAAGCACCTTACCCTTGGAATTTATTTGTTCAGCCATAGATAAAAAAATTACACCATAAGACTATACCAAGCGCTACGTCTGGTCAATATTGATAATTTACGAAGCGCGGAACTCCCGATACCACTCGATCGTCTTCCGAAGCCCTTCTTCAAAAGAAGTTTTCGCCTTAAAACCGAATTCTCGCTCCGCGCGGCTTGTATCGAGCATCCGCCGCGGCTGACCGTCCGGCTTCGAAACATCCCATCGAAGTTCTCCTTTAAAATCCATAATTCTGCAAATAGTTTCTATTAAATCCTTAATGGTGATCTCTTTGCCCGCTCCCAAGTTCACCGGCTCGGATCCGTCGTACCGTTCGGTTGCAAGCGCAATGCCTTCCGCGGCATCTTCCACATACAAAAACTCACGGCTTGCCTTTCCTGTTCCCCACACGTCGATGTAATCCCGATTCTCCTTCTTCGCGTCATAAACTTTTTTAATAAGCGCAGGAATAACATGCGACGACGCGGGATCAAAGTTGTCTCCCGGGCCATAGAGATTCACCGGCAGAAGATAAATGGCATTAAACCCGTACTGCGCGCGATACGCTTGCGCCTGGACAAGCATCATCTTTTTGGCAAGCCCATAGGGAGCATTCGTCTCTTCGGGATATCCGTTCCAGAGATCCTCTTCCTTGAAGGGGACCGGGGTAAATTTCGGATAGGCGCAAATGGTCCCAAGGGCAACAAATTTTTCCACCCCTGCCTTCCGTGCTTCCTCTATAAGCCGTACCCCCATAATCAAATTATCGTAGAACAACTCTCCCGGATGCGCTTGGTTATATCCGATTCCTCCCACATTAGCTGCAAGATGAATGATGATATTCGGTTTCGCCCAATCCAAAACCCGCCGTATATCCCTGAGGGTTCGCATGTCGAATTCGGCAAAATGCGATACAAATATGCGCCCTTCGGGAATTCCTTCTTTTTTGAGGCGCGCGGTAAGATTGGAACCTAAAAATCCGGCACCACCAGTGATTAAAATATTCTTCGAAACAATTTTCATGTTCTAGGCCTACCGCAAGTGAGAAAGATGGTGGGTCTTTAGATCGGCTTCTACCATTAATCGTACGATATCCTCAAATTTTGTCTTCGGAGCCCAGCCAAATTTTTCCCTCGCCTTCCGAGCGTCAGCGATAAGACTTTCGACTTCGGTCGGCCGATAATACCGCGGATCGATTTCGATATAACTCTTCCAGCCGTTGATGCCCGCGACTCGGAACGCTTCCGCAACAAACTCACCGACGCTGTGGCTTTCTCCGGTCCCGATCACGTAGTCATCAGCTTCCGGCTGCTGCATCATCTTCCACATTGCCTCGCAATTTCCAATAACGGATACATTATTGTCTTTTCTGATAATCATACTTCCATTCTTGGTGGTCACGCACCAAACCTTACCACGATACGGAATTGTTTCAATTTCTGTAATATATGCATATTCTTTTCTCTTGGCTATAAGCGTACACTCAAAAATACCAGACCTTCTCTGATGAACGGTGGTGCGATAACCAAGTTTTGTGGCAATTATCTGGAAATCACTAATGAGCGATAAATTTTTACCGACATAGGTCATACTGCTCCACGAACCATCACCGTTCATCATCGACTTCAGCACAATCTTTAATTGCCTTGGACTTCCACTTAGAATCCACTCAGGAATCCGATGTATATTGTAACCATCGTATAAATCGAGGGTTTTTCTTGTTGCTTCGGCATTAAAAATAAATTCTACTGTTCCACTTTGCATCATTCTCTCTCGATAGTTCAATTTTAGACGCCGACATATCCTTTTAATATCCTGATAATAAGAACGATTAATACTTTTAGACTGTGAAAGACTGATTGTAACACCTCGGCCATGACCTGGCGCGAATTTGATGCATCCCTCCGCAGCCAAATAACCAATTAACGCCAACTCGTCATCGGATATATTAAGATCAGAGGCGACGTAGCCATTCAGGCTTGGTAAGCGGTAATCATACTTTGTCCTTAATGTTTTATCACTTAACCGGCTGGCAAATTCTTCCGCCGTTGTTACATTCCACTTACTCCATCCTCCCTTGCTTTGTTTCGACTTATGCTGATAAATTATTCTATGCTCCGGCGTACATTGAATTTTCACTCCGCGCCCATTAAACACAAACATTTTCCCATTGAAATCAAGAAGGTGCGTTTTAAGAATAGTGTCTTTTTCGATCTTATTTTTCATAAGATTGAAATTAATGACTGAATCCCCTTTTTTAATCTCTTGGTAATTTTTAAACCCGGCATCCGAGAGTATGTGAGTATCTAAATCAACACAATATTCCGGCGCGTATCCCCAATCACGTCGCGCTTCAAGATTCCCGAGATAGATTTTCTTGTCGAGACCCGCTTTGATACGCGCGACACCGCGGGTGATCTTCCGGGTTACGAACGTTTCTCCGCGGCGCGGTGATTCGTGGTTAAAAAGAATGCCGTTCACCGCAAAAATGCCATATGCCTCGCGGTAATTCCGAGTCGCATAAAATGCAAAAGTTTTTGCGATGCCATAAGGACTCCGCGGGTAAAAGGCGGTTTTCTCGTTTTGTGGCGGAGGAGTTGCACCGAACATTTCCGAACTTGATGCCTGATAAAATTTTACCTTCCGGCTTGTCGCTTCTTCGTAGTCTTTTATCGCCTCAAGAAGACGGAGGGTCCCAAGGCCAACGATATTCGCGGTATATTCCGGAATGTCGAACGAAACACGAACATGCGACTGAGCGCCGAGATTATAGATCTCATCGGGTTGCACTTGATACATCAACTTTCGGATCGTGCTCGAATCAGCAAGATCGCCAAAGTGAAGGCTCATCTTTGTGCCATTCACGTGCGGGTCTTGGTAAAGATGGTCGATCCTTCCCGTATTGAACGTGGATGCCCTGCGAATTACGCCGTGCACCTCGTATCCTTTCTGGATCAATAACTCAACTAGGTAACTGCCGTCCTGCCCGGTAATTCCGAAAATAAGCGCCTTTTTCACCTCATTACACTATTTCTTCTTCTCTAAAGATTCAAGAGCTGCTCGCATCTCGGAATGCTCCGGCCATTGGCTCAAAATTTGAGTGCCTATCTTTTTTGCTTCCTCAATATTGCCCTCAAGCTGATACGCGCTGAAAAGCCGGTAGAGAAACTGCGGCCGTTTCGGACTCAAGCTGTTCCCCTCGAGATAATATTCCATCATAGCCGGGAAATATTTCGCTTGCTGCGTTCGTTGAAGTGCGATCTCATGGATGGTCCCCAAAAGAAAAAGATCCTGAGTAAAGCTCATTCCTCTCCCTCGTGCAATAATGGGATCAAAATAATTTCGCACATACTTAACAACATCGTCCGCAACCGCAGGATTTTTATCGACATATCCCATCACCGTATTTGCGATGTTCCGCACGATCTCCTCCTGCCCAATCGGTGACGGAAGGTCTAGCGGGACAGAAAGTGTTTCTTCAAGCTTTGAGATGGAATCTGCATTCTGCAGTTCATTGAGCGCCCTAATAAATGCTTGCGACTTTCGCATTGGCAAGTAGGTTCCATAGACCGCAAGAGCGGCAATAGCGAGAGAGGCAACCAGAGCTATGGTTTTTTTAATTATTGGGTTCATGCCGGTTTATAAATTGAAAGTGCGCGACGCCAAATGCAAGGAGAAGAAAGAGATTGATATAAATTGGTAGCACATCGAAAAGCACAAGGGCCTGAACCAAGTATCCCACGAGTATGCCGATAACAAGCGCCTGGAGAACCGGGGACTCCGCAAGGCCCGAAACTATCTGCTCCCCGACGTTGCCCCTCCGCGAACGCACAAGTGAAAAAAGTCCCCAGAAAAAAATAACGAATATTGACGCATACGTAAGGAGCCCGACGGCTCCGGTCTCGGCAAGATAATCAAATAAGACGCTGTGGGCACGATCGAACCATGTTTCGGAATTTTGGCCGGGGACAAAATGCCTTGGGTCGAAATATTTATCGAAGACCGTGCTGAAATTTTCCGGTCCCCAACCGAAGACTGGCCGCTCCTTGAGTCCTTCCCATGCGGATTGCCACGTCCACAGCCTCGTCTGGACGGTCCGTTCTCCTAACCCGAGGTGAAGCACCCTGCTCCCGGGAATTGTTTGAATAACTGGGGAATTCCGGAATGTGAACAAAGCTCCGCCAAGCACAATAAGCGCGAGCAAAAGACCAACTGCCCATTTCTTTTTCTTTTTGAGCGTGAATATAAGATAGAGAAGAAAGGAAAGGGCGGCGGCTATGATACCTAAAAACGCCCCGCGCGTCTGGCTCAGGAAAAAGAAGAGGGAGAAAAATACGGAAAGACCGCCGAAGAAAAGCGCCGGCGGCCACCATTTTTTCCATTGACTGCTAAACCAAAGATAAAGGGCATAAAATACGGAGAACATAAGATACGGAGCAACATAGGCGGGATTTCCGAGGGACCCTTGAAACCGGGGGGAGAAAAGACGTTCCCAAAAAGAAACAGTAGGATCACCGCCTCGCGATGGCCCTATAAGATTAGGGACGTTCATGGCCGCACCGACTCCATAGAGGATCATAAGGACCGCCGCCCCAAGAGAAAGATAAAAAACCATGCGCCAATCCGACCATCGCTTGAGGAGAAGCACGAGGAGCACGAAGAAGACATAGTAGTGAAGCATTTGGAAACCGCCTTCCCCGCGTTCGTAGTTCGACCAAAACGCCGCATGCGGATCGTACGCAAAAATAGACGCGAGAAGATACGTAAGAACGAATGCGGAAACCGCGAGAAAAAGCGGCGACGAAAAAAGCCGCCGAAGGGACGCGCGAAGCTTCATATCTTCCTCTGGCCCCGCCTCGAATGCCCACCACAGCAAAAAGCAAATAAGGGAAAACTCGACGGCTACGCGAAATAGATAGTACTTCCCTCCGATGAACGGAAAGAATGTCGAGGTCATAACGACAACGACGCTAAAAAGCGAGAGATACAGGAACGACTTTGAGAATGAAAGAAGCATTATTTATTATGTGTCCTGGAGAATATTGCGCCGGAAACAAACGGCTTCCAGCTCATCACCGGGCGTATTCCACCGCCCGCACTTCGCGGATCACATTCACTTTGATTTCTCCAGGATATTTTAACTCGGATTGGATCTTATTCGCAACTTCCCTCGCCATTTCAAGCGCCCCGAAATCGTCTATCTTTTCCGGCGTCACAAAAATGCGAAGTTCACGCCCGGCAGAAATAGCATACGCCTGCTTCACCCCGGGGAACTCCTTCGCGATCCGTTCGAGGTCGCCCAGGCGCTTGATATAGTTTTCGAGGGTTCCTCTCCTCGCCCCCGGCCGCGCGGCAGAGAGAACGTCCGCAGCCGTGACCACGTACGCCTCGGGAACCGCATACGGATAATCGTCGTGATGGGACTGCATTGTCTGGACCACCGCTTCGGAAACGCCGTATTTGCGGAGGATTTTCATCCCCAAGTCCACATGGGTTCCCTCGACTTCGTGGTCTATCGCCTTGCCTATGTCGTGGAGAAGGGCGCCGCGCTTCGTGACCTCTACATTCAATCCTAAGTCCGCGGCCATCATCGAAGAAAGGTGCGCCATCTCGAGCGAGTGAGTAAGAACATTCTGCCCAAAACTGGTCCTGAAATGCAGACGCCCCAGAAGCTGGAGAATTTCCTTCGGAAGATCATAGACCCCGACCTCCGTGGCCGCCGCTTCGCCGATCTCCTGGATCCGCTTGTCGAGTTCCTGTTTCGCCTCTTCAACTTTTTCTTCGATCTTCGCCGGCTGGATCCTCCCGTCCTTGATCAGCTTCTCGAGAGCGAGCCTTGCAATTTCGCGCCGGAACGGATCAAATGACGATATCACGATACTGTCGGGAGTTTCGTCTATCACGAATTCAACTCCCGTAGCCCGCTCAAGCGCTCTGATGTTGCGGCCTTCCCGCCCGATGATCTTTCCCTTAAGTTCTTCATCAGCCAAGTGGAACGAAGTTGTCGTAATCTCCGAAATGTGCGAGCGCGCATACCGCTGAAGCGCCGTCGTCATAATGTCCACTCCCCGTTTTTCGATCTCATCCCGCCGGTCCTGGCTCATCTTCTGAAGAAGCCCAGCCAGATCCTGGGAATAATTTTCACGGGTCCGCCGGAAAAGCTCTTCCCGCGCCGCATCTTTCGAAAGCCCGCTTATCTTCTCGAGGCGCCCCTCCTCTTCGGATTTTAGCGTGAGCAGATCCTGCTCTTTTTTCGAAAGATCGCTTTCTTTTTTCCGGAGCGCCCCTTCCTGCTCGGTAAACGAATTTATTTTTTTATCAAGAACCTCTTCCCGCTCCAGAACACGGCCTTCCAGATGCGCAAGCTGTGCTTGCCGCTCTTTGCCCTGTTTTGCAACCTCAACCAAAAGATCGGCGGATTTCTTTTCGCCTTCGATAATGATCTCTTTCGCCCTCCGCTCGGCTTCCTCGAGCCGTGATTTTATTTTTTGCTCAACCGAGCTCGCCCGCGATCCTAAAAGAAAACGCCTCCCGAGATACCCTGCGACAAACCCCAATAACGCCCCAATAAGGGCGGATCCCCAAGTAAATTCCATAATGGTGTTGTATCCCTAATCTCTCCTTCGCGTCCATGAATGTTAGGAATTATTGTTTGTTGACTTTTGCCTATCATACCGCAACCGGTGCGCGGTAGTCAACCCACACAACCCACGCAAGAAGCCGAATCCCGTGCGAAATCCGCGTAAATCCTTTAAAATAAGCAAGTGCGTGTCCAAAGCGGGATACAAACCGAAAAATCACCCAAGGAACAACAATGAAAAAAGCGCTTATTTTGGTCATTCTCGACGGGTGGGGCGTCGGACGCGACGACGAGTCCAATCCGGTGCACATGGTTAACCCGCAAAACTTTAAATTCCTAGAGGAAACATATCCGGTAACCAGCCTACAGGCGTCGGGTATCAGCGTCGGGCTCCCTTGGGGCGAGGTCGGGAACAGCGAAGTCGGGCACTTGACCATCGGAGCGGGGAAAGTGCTCTACCAGCATTTCCCGCGCATCACGATCGCCATCCGCGATGGAACATTTTTCGAAAACCCGGCCTTGAAGGCCGCGTGCGCGCACGCCCGGAAAAACGGCGGCACGGTAAATTTCGCGGGGCTCCTGAGCAAGGGGAATGTCCATGCGTCACTTGAACATCTCCAGGCGCTCATCAAGGCCGCCGACCAGGAAAACGTGCAGTGCAAGCTCCATCTTTTCGCAGACGGGAAAGACAGCGCCCCATTTACATTGAAATCGTTCCTCGACGCGATCCCTCGGGAAAAGATCGCGAGCCTCACGGGAAGATATTACGCCATGGACCGCGAGCGTAACTGGAGCCTCACCGAAAAGGCATACGAAACACTCCTGGGGCGCGGCGGGCGCCTTACTGCAATAGCGGATCTTGATGCCGCGATCGAGGCGCACTATAAAACCGGCTCCAACGAAGAATTCCTCCCTCCCCTCCGGTTCGGAGAGCAGGGCGGGATCAAAGAACGCGACGCGGTCGTGTTTTTCAATTACCGGGAGGACAGCATCCGGCAGATCGCCGAAGCGTTCATTCTTCCCGAGTTCGACAAGTTCCCCATCCAAAACACAAGCGGCTTGTTCGTCGCACCCATGACCCGATACGAGGAACAATTCACCGTACCCGTTCTCTTCCCCGCGGGCACCATTGAGCATCCACTCGGCAAAATACTCGCCGATGCCGGCAAGGTCCAGATCCGCATCGCCGAAACCTACAAATACGCCCACGTCACTTACTTCTTCAACGGCTACGTCGAACCGCCGTTCCCGAACGAGTACCGCGTGCTTATCCCCTCGCAAACCGCAACCCGCGTGGAAAAGCATCCGGAGATGATGGCCTCTTCTATTACGGACCGCGTCCTCCAGTCAATCGAGAGCCAATCGTTCGATTTCATTCTCGTAAACTACGCGAACCCCGATACCGTCGCGCACACCGGAAACTACGACGCGGCGCTCGCTGCGGTCAAAACGATAGACACGGAGATCGGCCGCCTCGTAAAGACCGCGATCGCCGCGGGAGCGCCCCTGATAATCACTTCCGACCACGGGAACATCGAAGAACTGATCAACCCGATGACCGCAACCCCGGAAACACAGCACGACCCAAGCCCCGTTCCGTTCTACATCGTGGCGAATGAGGTAAAGGGAAAAAAATTTCCGAACCATAATTCCCTGAGCCAGCCGATCGGAATGCTTTCGGATATCGCGCCGACCATCCTTGCACTCATGGGGCTTCCCCCGTCGGACGAAATGACCGGGCGGAATCTTTTAAGAGACATCGCGTAGCGGTTTGATATAATATAAAGGTGAAGTTTCTTAAACAATTTCTCGTCGTTTTCTTGTTGAACGCCGTCGCGCTTGCGATTATGGCGTATATCCCGGGAGTCACGATCCAAAGCGGCATCCGCGGACTTCTGCTCATCACTCTTATATTCACCGCGCTTAATATATTTATAAAACCGATCCTAAAGTTCATCTTGAGCCCCATAATCATTCTTACGCTGGGGCTAGGGCTTCTCCTTATAAACGCGGTGATCCTTTTCATCCTTGACTTATTGACGGAACAACTTACTATTCAAGGTGTTTTGCCCCTTATGCTCGCGACGCTTTTGATAAGCGCGGCGAATTTCGTGATTCACATCGTTAAAAAATAACAACGCAATGCTGATACCCATTCTTCAGATCATAACCGCCATCGCGCTCATCGTGCTTATTCTTCTTCAGGAACGCTCGGCGGGGCTTTCCGGAATTTTCGGAGGGGAAGGAGGCGCATTTTATCAAACACGGCGCGGTCTTGAGCGCGGTATTTTTTGGGGGACTATTATTCTTGCGGTCATCTTCGTGGGATTGGCGATCCTTGGGCTTATCGGCTGATCTGTTCCGGCTCGTCGCTTTGGATTTCTTTGGGGGGAATATTATGCTCACTGTAATAAAAAAAATCTTCTTGGCGTTCTCAAAAAAAGAACGCGTCCTGTTCCTCGTCGCGCTGTTAACCGCAGCGGTAAGTTCCGTTATCCTCTCTAATATCGTACTGGCGAACATCTCAACAACCCTCCCGGCGCGCGGCGGGAATTACACGGAAGGCGTGGTTGGCCAGCCGTCATTCATTAATCCCGTCATCGCCGCAACGGATACCGACAAGGCGCTCGTGCGGCTTATCTTCAGCCCCATAGGAGACCTGGCATCAAAGATCGAGCGTGAAGACAGCGGGGGCGGCTGGAAGATCCGGCTCAAGGACGGCCTCCGATGGCAAGACGGCACAAAGCTCACCGCCGACGACGTCGTGTTCACCATACAAGCGATCCAGGACCCGGACAGCAGGTCCCCGCTCCGCCAAAGCTGGCAAGGGGTAGCCGTGCAGCGCGTGAGTGAACTTGAGCTCCAATTCAATCTCGGAGCGCCGTACGCGTTTTTCGAAGATCACGTGAGAAGGCTCTCTATTCTCCCGAAGCATTTATTCGAGAACATCCCCGTCGCGAACTGGCGCATTTCAAACCTAAACCTCGAGCCCGTCGGCAACGGATCCTACCAATTCGAATCGCACCAAGTGGAATCCCAGGGATTCATCACGAGCTATCGTTTGAAATCCAACCCGGCCTATTCCGGAGAAGAGGCGTTCATCTCCAATTTTTATGTCCGCTTCTTTTCGTCAAAAGAAGATCTCCTTGCGGCATTCAATGCGGGACGCGTTGACGGGATCCCGGGGATCGAAGCGGAGGATTTAAAGGATCTCAAGCGTCCGTACGAAACATCCGATTTTCGCCTCCCCAACTATTACGCCGCTTTCTTCAATGCGAGCCAGAACATCGCGCTCAAGGAAGAAGCGGTGCGGCACGCGCTCACGCTCGCGGTGAACCGCGAAGAGATGATCGCGAACATCTTCGACGGCCAAGCGGACAGCGCGCGAGGCCCGATTCCCGCCGTGTCGCCGTATTTCAACCCGGAGCTGGAGAACGAAACCTCGTCCCTAGAGCGCGCCGCGGAAATGCTCGACGCCGCCGGATGGAAACTCACCGAGAACGGCACGCGGGAAAAAACGATAAAAAATTCTTCGGTAAAACTTGAATTTTCCCTCACGGTCCCCCGCATTTCGTTCCTCTTAAAAACAGCGGAGGCACTCCGGAGCGCATGGGGAAAACTCGGCGCCACTGTAACGGTCACCGAGAAATCGCTGGATGAAATAACCGAAGGCTCTATCAAAAACCGCGATTACCAAGTACTCCTCTTCGGCAATACTTTGAATGCCGGGTTCGACCTGTTTCCATTCTGGCATTCATCGGAACGATTCTATCCGGGAGGGAATTTAAGCCTGTACACCGATAAGGAGGCCGACCGCTTGATCGAAGCGATCCGGCAGAATTCCGACCCCGCAAGCCGCGAAGCGCAGTTTAGGAGCGTCCAAACGATAATCGCGAACGAATACCCGGCATTGTTCCTTTATTCCCCATACTATATCTATGTCGCCGGGAAAAACCTGAAAGGAGTAAACCCCGGGTTCATCGCAGAGCCATCCGAACGGTTCCTAAGCATCGGTGAATGGCACTTGAAAACCCGGAGAGTCATCAAATGACCGATCATTACGAAAAAAATATACTTGGATTCGGAAACCAGCTGCGGCCGGGGAACATAACCGCGCGATATCTCGGACGGCTTAAGGGCACGAAACCGAAAACCATTGTTATCATCGGGATGGGCGGCTCGGGGATCGCAGGCGAGGTCCTCCGTGCCGCGCAAAAAGAACTTGGGATATCGGCAGAGATAATCCTCTGGAAGGATTACGGCTTCCCGCCCGATCTTCCGGCAGATACGCTCCATATT
>CAYTEE010000018.1:0-12022 GCA_964436785.1 uncultured Candidatus Saccharibacteria bacterium | reverse complement strand
CGCGGTTTTTCTTTTCGAGCGATAAAAGCCAAAAGAAACCGGCAAGAACGCCAACAATGAGCACAAGCGCAATTCCCGCGAAGATCTTTGAGGTGTTTATTTTATTCATAAATCGTGGATCTTAAATCATAAATCTATCTACTCGCTAATTTGTTGCTGTTCATTTTTGATTCGGCTTCCCAGCGCTTTCAGTTCCTTAAGCGCCCGCGCGGCTTCGTCCGCCTTCGGCGGCTTCCCGTGCCACTCGAATTTGTTTTCCATAAAACTCACGTCCTTTCCCGGGATCGTATGCGCGATAATCACCGTCGGGCGCTCATGGATCGCATGGGCCTCGGCACACGCATCCACAATTTCCTCGTAATTATGCCCGTCAATCTCGATGACGTGCCAGTTGAACGCCTCGTACTTCTCCCTCAATGGCTCAAGCGGCATTATCTGCTCCGTAAAGCCGTCAATTTGAATATTGTTGCGGTCAATAATGCCCGTGATATTGCTCAGCCTATTTTTCCCGGCGAACATCACCGCCTCCCAAAGGTTCCCCTCCTGATGCTCCCCGTCGGACATGAGGCAATAGACGCGATACCGCTTACCGTCAAGTTTTGCCGCAAGCGCCATCCCGATCGCCTGTGAAAGTCCGGAGCCAAGCGGGCCTGAGGTGGTCTCAATGCCGTGCAATGATTTTCTGTGCGGATGCCCTTGCAGGCGCGAGTTGAGTTTCCGGAGGGTCTTTAGCTCGTCAATCTTCAAATAGCCGGCGTGCGCGAGCGTGGCATAGAGAATGGGGCAGATGTGGCCGTTCGAGAGCACCACGCGGTCGCGATCCGGCCACAGTGGCTTCTTCGGGTTGTGGTTCAAGACGTGGAAATAAAGCGTCGCAAAAATGTCCGCCATGCCCAAGGGCCCTGCGGAATGCCCGCTCCCCGCCTCGAGAAGCATCTTGATCACATCCTGCCGGAGCCGATTCGCGGTTTCTTCCAAAAAGTACAGTTTTTTTTCGTGTAATCCAGTGAACATATATTTTTACAACTCGAGGAACTTTTTGTATACAATATCCGGCCGAGGGCTTTTAAAAAGGTAGCTTCCGGAAACGACGATATCCGCGCCGGCGAGCTTCACCGCGCGGGCCGTCTCGAGCGTGATGCCTCCATCTACTTCAATTTTAGCATTTTTGGGAATTAGTTTCCGCAATGCGCGGATCTTCTCTACCGATGAGGGATTTATTTTTTGTCCCGAAGGGCCGGGCTCCACGGCAAGCACCTGGAATAATTTCGCCATTTTTATAAAAGGCTTCATCTCCTCAACGGGAGTTCCGGGAGAAATCGCAAGCATCAACTCCGCTTTTTTCGCTTTGCACTCCGCGAGGATCGTCTCAAGCGCGAGGTGAAAATCTTTCGGCATTCCCGTGTGCGTCCTCGTAAGCGCCTCGATATGCATGATCACTCTTTTTGCTCCGGCATCAAGCCAATCGCCCACCACTTCCTCGGGATTTTCGACCATAAGATGCACCTCCACCGGAAACGGAATATGGAGCCGTCTCCAGAGGGCCGGAGTCCCCCACGTTCTGCCGAACGTGAAGCGCGCGTCCGCAATATCGAGGTGGATCATCCCGTCGCGCGGAAGAAAAGTTTTGCACGCTTCAACGCGGTGCTTCACGCAGGCAAACTCGTTGCAGTTTATGACAGGATAGAATTCCATCCCTCACCTTTGCGGGATTGCGAAGTATTTCCAATCCCACTTTATATTGTTGGCGACTAATTTTTGCATATAGGAAGTATCACTTATATCCTATGATTTGATTTCGCAACCATTGATCCCGCAAAGGTGAGGGATCCATAGCGACGCTAATACGCGAATTCACACCTGCCCGCCGTACAAGACTTTGGGAGGCGCGGCGAATAACTCAAATCCTTGAATCTCATTGGCGTCATTAGCGTGTATTGGTGTCGCGCGTATTTATTCGCATCATTCGTGCGCATTCGCAAATTAGTGTCGCTGTTCCTCTATCTCCGCGATCTTCCCAAGCCGCCTCCGGTGCCGTTCTTCGCTCTTGAACTTGGTCTCCAAAAATATCTTTAATATCTTCCCCGCGTCCTCTTGGCTCACGAAATCCGCGGGGACGGCAAGAATATTTATATCGTCATCCCTCCGCGCGTCGTAGATCTGGTCGCTTGAAAGAGCGAGTCCCGCGCGAACACCCCGGAACTTGTTTGCCGCAATATCCATACCAACTCCGGAACCGCAGATCAGGATCCCGCGGCTCCCGTCAGGATTTTTACTCACCTTCTCCGAAACGGCGCGGGCAAAATCGGGATAGTCGTCGTTTACGTCATTTACGATGTTGCCGCAATCAAGCGTTTCATATCCTTGGTCCTGTGCCTGCGACTTCAGAAATTCTTTAAGCGCAAACCCGCGATGGTCCGCGCCAAAATATATTATCACTTTGTTAAGTATACATCAGTTTTTATTTTCCAGAAAATCAAAAAACCGCCCCGCTTTCGCGGGATGGTTTTGCTATTCTCGCGGCCTACGGTCCTACCTGCTGTAGGAGCATTTGGAGCATCAGCTGGATTTCCTGAACTTGCGCATAAAGCGTAGCGTATGCCGATGCGGAAATTTGCGGAGAAGAGCCCACCCTTATCCCTTTCCCGATAGTGAAGATACTCGAATCGTCATACGCGCCCGTCGCGTAATTCGTGTCAACGGCGCGTATCTTGTAGTCCGTCCCGTCGGCCAATGTCAAAGGGACCGTCCACCGGTATGAGCCCGCGCTCGCCGGAGGAGTCGCAATCGTCATGATCACCTGGCTTCCCTTCATGAGCATGAGTTTTATCTGCGCCACATTCGATGAGCTCCACCCGATTGGGTTCTCTTTCCCTTGCTCCCATATATCACCCGCCTCCGGGAAAGTAATGGCAATTGACGCGGCAGTCGTTGGAGGCGTTACGGTAACGGGGAGTTGGGTGGCTGTCGAGGCGATCGTGAACGGAAAATCCGAAAAATCGGATGGGGTGCCACTTCCATCGGCATTGCCTACCCATATCCGGTAATCGCTCCCGTCTTGAAGAGTCGTCGGAACGTACCATTTATAGCTTCCCCCGTTCGACGCTCCCTGCGCACCAACTGCAATCACAGCCACAGCGTCGCCAACGGATTGTTTATGGAGAGAGATATTAACAGAGGATAGATAGGTTCCCGACCACGTAATGGTATAGGGATTTCCCTTGTAGAACGTCCCTCCGTCGTTGGGATAGGTAACCCAGATCTTCTGAGCGGTGGTGGTTGGTGAGGCCGGGAAAGTCACATATATTTTTTGTGTCAGGCCATTTTTGATCAGAGTCAAACTGAATGGTACTGTTATGGAATTTGCATTGCCCAAAGGGGTCACAACAATTGAGCCACTGGTTTGACCATACCATGACCACACGCCACCTTTTTCACAGCTTGGAGAATTGCCCTTGTCTGTAGTGAAACTAATTGACCCAGGGGTGCATTCTACTAAAAGTGTTGCGTCAGTGACAGCGGACGCCTGCCAAACCATTGTTACTGACCGATTGGTAGGATTTGGATCTTTAGCCGCAAAAAGAGTGATTGTGGGAAACGGAGTAGAGGTCGTCCCTACATTCACCGAGGCGCTTGTTCTCGCAGTAAGTCCGCCAGAGTCGGTTACGGTAAATGTCGGAGTGTATGTGCCCGCCTGGGAATACGCATGCGTGAAAGTCGCACTCTGCGCGGTTTGCGAAGACGGGAATTGCATTTGTAGTGTTGAAGCGCTCGCGCTCACTTCGTCGCCCCAAACAGCTCGATAGCTTAATGTTCCATTTTCCGGATCGCTTGCGGTTATAGTCCATGTTCCGGTCTGCCCCGCCGTAAGCGAAGTCGGTCCGGAAACGCCGCTCATGACTGGGGGGAGATTGCTACCGGTCACCGACACAATACTGAACGGGGCATTACTATAATCACCCACATCATTCACACTCCCACAGTTATAGACAAAAACATGGTAGTTGCCATTTGGTATTTCATTGCCACTTCCATCATATCCAGCCCTCCAGCTCCAGCTAAATTCACTCGGATTAGTAGACCCCTGAACCACCCCTTGGATACCACAGGACTTCAAGGATGCGCGTCGATCTTTTGTGGAATCAAAGAGGTCAATTGCAAACTGGTCTGGCGGAAGAGGTGCATACGCCCAACGGATTTGAGTAGTAACTCCCTTCGGAAGAATCTCCCCTCCGTTCGGCGAAATGACAGTAATCGAGGGGGCAGGCGTTGTCACCGAACCAACGCTAAACGTCTTGTCGGAGCAATCACCCGTTATTACCCCCGCCGAAGCGCCCGCCCAGCCCATGAGCCCATAATCAATGCAAAAGATATAATTACTGCCTTCGGGAAGATTTTCGGGAACCTTCCATTTAAAACTCGTGAAATTCGGATCGCCGCGGTCTATCGCGCGCGGGAAATTAGCCTCGGAGAATTGACGGGTGTACCCGCTGTCCCACAGTTTGGGATAGAAAGCCAATACTCCCGCCTTCGCATTGCTCCCCATGGTCCATTTCATTACATACGAAGACCCTCTTTGAAGAACATTGCCGCCATTCGGGAACGCGACCACAAGCGGAGCATCGGGGGGCACGGTTGCCGAAAGCGCGGCCATTTCTTCTTGAGTCATACCGCTTGATGCCGACTGCGCCGCACAGCCATAAAGAGCGTTCAGTTTCGCGCGCGTTCCCTGCCCCGTAAAACCGGTTCCATATGAAAGGCCAACCGGTCTTAAGATCTCGTCGCGATATTTTTCCTGAAGTCCGGTCACTGCGGAGGCGGTCGCTTCCCCATAGCGCGAACCGCTCTTTTCGTCCCCGGAGATCGCGAACCCCTCCTTCTCAAGCGCCTTGTGGAGTTCGGCAACCGCTTTCCCAAAATCCCCCACCCGAAGATTCACCGAGAGGTCGTAGCACGCAACAATAACAACACCGCCGCCGGCCGATACCGCGGAACTCGTTTGCGCGCTTTTAACTTTTTCCTGGAGCGAGCGGAGTTGCTCAAGAAGAGCATTGATCTGCGTCTGAAGCGACTGGATATCAGCCGCCCCGGAACCCGAGGATTGCGCAGAGGCGACGTTTACCGACGCTCCGGCTCCCGCAATCACCAAAAACGTTATGACGACAATGCTTTTCGCGATTTTTGAAAACAACGCTTTCCGCATGGTTTTTATTATGTTTTTTGCTTCGACGGCTATTGTATTCATCATACCTCTACCATAAAAGCAAGCAAGAGGCTTGTGCACAAGAGAGGGGGAAGTGTCAGGTGTCAGGTGTTAAGTGTTAAGTGTCATGTGTTATGTGGCAAGTGATACGTGTCAAGGAATCAGGGCTCGATGTAGGGCTCGAAATCCCGTGAAATCTTGGTTTTTACGGTTTCTACGGAAAAAATTTCCTTGTTCCTGACGGTCGCCTTGAGCATAAGCCCCGCCATCGTCTCTTTAGAAAAACCCTGGTCAAACACAAAGTTCCCCAAGCTGTAGGCGATCCAGCCCTGCCTGCCGGCAGGCAAGCGCGACTTATACCGTTCAACTTCCTGAACCACGTGCGGATGGTGGCCGATGACCAGGTCCGCGCCCGCATCAACGAGGACATGCGCGATATCTTTCTGCTCTTCGCTTGCATGCGCTACATATTCCTCTCCCCAATGAAGAGAAACGATGACGATATCGGCGGTTTTTGATCCTTTTATTCTTTTTATCTCGTCGGCGACTTTCTCTAATTGAAACGCGCTTATGCCGGGGATTTCCGCCGTTGCCTCGAGTGATCTCGGATAAAGCGTGGTATAGGCGAACATGGCTAATCGCGTATTGCCTATGACGAAAATAGCCGGCGCGTTTGCCTCGTCAAAATTCTTCCCAGCTCCGGTGGGTTGAATCCCGTTTTCTTTTAAGATATTGACCGTATCCTCAAGCGCTTCGCTTCCCCAGTCCCAAATATGGTTATTCGCAAGCGAGAGCACATCAAATCCCGCGAATTTCAATCCCTCGATAACTCCTGGGTCCGCCCGAAAAGAATATTCGCTCCCCTGATCTTTTCCGCGCGAAGAGATCGGCCCTTCAAGATTAGCGAACGCGAGATCCGCCGAGCGCAGTGCGTCCGCAACGTTCAGAAATGGAAAATGCGGATCGTTTTCCGCTTCGATCTTTTTCCCCACCGCGCGCGAGAGCATTATGTCACCCACAAAAACAAGAGTCGCCGGTTTTTCGTTCCGAAAGATCACTGCGGCATTCGCGGCAAGAAGATCTGCCCGTATGCGCGCTTCTATCGCTTGCTCCGAAAATCCCCGCAACTCATGCACCCACAAAATAGCCGCAGCGCATGCGAACCCGGCAAGCGCAAGAAGACAGACAAAGCAAGCCCCGCGCGCTAAAGAACGGCGACCACCTGCATGAGATGTCTCATTAAAGTGGAAACGTAGCCCCATTCGTTGTCGTACCAGCTTAGAACCTTCACCAGGTCGCCGTCGATCACTTTCGTAAAATTCAAGTCTACTATCGCGCCGTACGGCTGGCCGATAATATCCGAGGAAACGATCTGCTCATCGGTCACCGCAAGAATTCCCCGCCACCGCTCGGACTCCGCGGCCTTTGTTAAAATTGCGTTTATCTCCTCAACGCTCGTTCTCCGTTTTGAAACAAATGTGATGTCCGCGATCGAAGCGGCAACCACCGGCACGCGAAGCGCGATACCATCAAATTTCCCTTTCATCTCTGGCATCGCGCGGCCCACGGCAATTGCCGAACCGGTAGTTGAAGGAATGATATTGTGCGCGCCCGCGCGGCCTCGGCGGAAATCGCTTCCGCCGCGCACGGCTCCGTCCACCATGCCCTGCGTTGCGGTATAGGCGTGCACGGTGTTCAGTATCGCCTTCGCTATGCCGGGATTTTCGGAAAGTATCTGGATCACGGGTGAGGCGGCATTCGTGGTACAGGAACCATTTGACGTGATAACCGCGGATTTCAAATCCCCATCGTTTACCCCCACTAACACCGTCTTTCCTTCCGTTCCATCAGGGTCTTTTGCAGGCGCGGTCAAGACCACGCGCTTCGCTCCTGCCCGAAGGTGTACCTTCGCCTTTTCGTACGATTCAAAAATGCCCGTCGCCTCCACTACTATATCTATATTCAATTCTCCCCACGGAAGCTGGGTCGGCTCCTTTATTTGATAGACGCGGATCGGCTTCCCGTCCACGACCAAATTCGAGCCCTCCGTCTTTACGCTTTTGTGGTACCTCCCGTAGACCGAATCGTACCTCAAGAGATACGCAAGATTTTCAAGATTCCCGAGGTCGTTTATGGCGACAATCTCAAAATTGCGATGCTCGGCGGGCAGATCCAACACCTGCCGCAAAAACAGCCGCCCAATCCTCCCAAAACCGTTGATCGCGATGCGCGCGGGGTTTGCCATTCCCTTAATAGTAGCAAAAACACTTCCCTATAACCACTCGCGGCGGTTTGCGCGCTATCTAGAAAGGCCCCTCAAACAATCTTTATTGAATAAAATTCATCGCGACGAATATCGCCGCCATGAGAATCCAAATCTTCTGCTGGGACGTAATAACAAATCCTCGGCGGATATAGTCACCCACGGCGAGTACCACAAAAACGCCAGCGATGATAAAATAGGTGGTTTCGACAGTCAGCCGAAAAAATGGCAGGGCGCCGCCCGCGGCGAATGCAAACCCCAAGATAAGCCAGAGTGAGCGCTTCTCGCCGCCCTTTATGCCTAAAAAGATGAAAATCGCCGCCACGATGAAAAATAGATATTGGATGTTCATAGCTTAATTATATACTTTTTAGCTTTCCTTTACGGCATAAGGCTTGTTGGATGCGCTGCGATAATTCAAGATTTTTGAAACTTTTTCCTTTTTCATTGCATCACCCGGAGTTTGATACTGCGAACTTCAGTTAGTATCTTGGTACTCATTTTTCTTTTTAAGCATCTCCGCGCGCGGCCTCTGGACGACTACTTCTTCTTTTTCTTTTTGGAAACCGCCGCCGGGCCTCGGGGGGTACGCAGAACCCATTCGCACCGCTCGGGCGTCATCAAGGGCCGCAGTCCTTCGTCTGTCAGAAGCGCCACGGGCGTCACTTGGGCAAAATCGACCGGCCACCACAGGCGAACCGCTGCTTCGGCCACCTGCCAGGCCTCCTTGGTCCGGCCAGCGCGGGCGAGCGCAGATGCCGCGAACGCCGCGGGGTCGAACGTGATCAAATCTCCAACCCCCTCCTTGTCGTACAACCGGACTGCGCTTCGATAAGAGCCGTAGTTGTTTGCGAGCGCGAAGAAGTGTTTGCGTCGTTCAGCGTCGTCCTTGAACATCTTCTTCTTGGCGAGTAGCTCCGCAACTGCGGCGTCAAACTTCGCGGCGCGGGCATCCTCGTCGAGTTCGCTGTAATTGCCCCAGTCCCACACGTAGGGCGATTTTCCTTTGGTTTTTGCGAGTTCGATCAGTTGATCGAGCCCACCGGCGGAAGCGTCAGATCCATTGGCGTACTTCTCGAGTTCCGGGTCAGCCAGCAGATGGCTGCGGATCTCGACAGCCTGGTCGTGGATGTCAAGCCATCCGCCGTTCTTGAATCCGACGAGCGCGACGAGGTTGGTGATGTCGGTGAAGACGTTTCCCGCGTAGACGGATGAGGGTTTGCGCAAGAACGCGTAGGCGTGTTGCAACATCTCCGGCCACTGTCCGCGGAACGCCTCGATTTCCGCCAGCGACGCGGCAGCGCCGATGTCTCCGCTCGCGAGCAGTGCGGCCAGTTGCGTGACAGCCGCATCGGTGTCGCCCCGCAGGGCGGTTTGCTGTGCGGCCTGCTTTTGGTTCAGCTTTGCCATTCGGTCACCCCGGGGTTGTGCTGGCGCGCGATTCGTTGGTGCGCGTCGTCGTCCATGTCGAGGAAGCCGTCGGCGTTCACGAAGAACGCCCCCTGAGCGTAACAGTCGGCGAGCGTCTCGATCATCGAGGTGACGTCGAGGTATTCGACCAGCTGTTCGGGCTCTCCGTGGATGAACCCAATGACCGGCGCGCGATTCGCCGCCTTTTTCTTGCACGGCACGACGAAAAAGTCGCCTGCTCCGTCCTCGAACAATGGGAACCAGCCCTTTCGCCACTGCGGGGCGTCTTTTCGTTCCTTGAAGATTTCACACGCCCTCTCGAGAGAGACCAGATAGAAGCCCGGGTAGAACCACAAGCTTTCCAGGATATCGCCTTCCTGCGCGCGGGTTCCGTTCCGCCATCGGTAGACTGCGCGCAACTCCTCCGTGAGCTGGAAGGGCAGCGTCGCCTCGAAGCGCGCCACCTCCGCGGCCGTGAGGCCGGGCTGCAGTAGCGACACCACTGGACAACCCAGCCGAGCGAGGTGGGCGACGCACGCGTCGAGTGCCTTGATCAGGCGCGCTTCGTCGATGCCGTTAAGGAAGGTGCTGACCTTTTGCGATGTCGTTTTCTTCAACATGTTATTCCCACATTTATTAATTTCCTATCATTGGTTTAATATCTCGGACTTTATAATTCTTTATAACTTCTTGCCTTTCATGAACTATTCGCGCCTTCTTGAGCCATAACCCTCGGCTTATTGGCGTTCATGATTTGGATATCGCTTTAGTGCGGGTCCCCGCGCACTGCATGCCCCAATTCATGTATTATATCACACGATATTTATGTTACTTTTTCTTCCTTACCTTGAATAATAAATCATAGAACTGCTGCTCTGCGAGCACGCGAACCCCCAGCTTTTTCGCTGCAATCACACGCTTTCCGTCTTTTTTTCCGTTTCCAAAAACCAAGTAAGACGTTTTTTTGTCGAGAGTATTAGACACGATGCCGCCCGCTTCTTTCACGTAATCCAGCGCATCCTTTTTGTTCATTCCAGCCAATGTTCCGGCGAACACGAACATTTTCCCGTCGAATTTTCTTTTTCTCTGTTCCACCATTTTTTCCTGTCTTTTTTCCTCTCCTTTGTGGGATTTTTTTTCGCTTTCCAATTCATTTTGGGCTTGGGCAATCGCGCGCTTCACGAACTCAAGAAAGTTCTTTGTCCTGAACTCGACGTTTTGCCCGTACAACACTTCGGCTATCGGGTATTCCCCGTCTTTTCTCTTCCTGTTTCGGTCAAACACCCAGTAAATTCCATTGAAGTCCGTGGCCAACGGGACATGGTCGGGCAAGTAGATCGTTTTTTCATCCACTTGTTCTTTCTTTCTCAATGCATCCGCGCTTTCATCCGCGGTCTTGGGGCCTTTCTGAAGCATTTTCAAATACTGATTGAAGTCAGCGACTGGCCGCGTGTAGCCGATTCCGCTCACGCCAAATACTGCCACATCATTGTGAAATCCCTTCCAACCGTTGTGGATATTCAAGAACGCCCTGTAACTTGGCGGGAACCTGAACTTCAGTTTTTTTTCCAACGCGCGAATGGCGAATTCGGAAGCCGGCGGGTACGCTTGCCGATATCCCTTTGATTCTCTCCCTTCTGCTTGGTTCAACTTTTCCTGGACCAGCGCGAGCTTTTCCAAATCCTTTACGATATCGCCGATTTTTATTTTGCTCATGTTTCTTGTTTATTGGCTCCGAAGCGACGCTTCCCCTCTCTAAAAAGCGCTTGATATTTTTCCACGGCCATAGTTTCTTTTTTATTTTTTCCACCCCTCGGGCTTCATGAGGCGGGTGAGCCATACCTTTTTATTCCCTGCTTGAAATGTAGCAAGATTCGGAATCCGTGCCATTGATACTTATATTAGCAGAAAAGGGGAATATCCTCACTTCCCTGCTTTTACGGCAAATACATATGCTATACTAAAATCAGTAACGACGATGATCGCTCCAATTCAAGAAAGGAGGCGCCGGACAGGCAAGCGATAAAAACCAAAAGCCCTAGGAGCTGGAACTGGTTTGGACTGGGCTAACAGAACTCGCGCGCCAAAATGGAGCGATCGCGGGAACTGTTAGCCCTCTTTCTTATTCAAAAAAATAATTTTATCACCGACCTTCAATTCAAGTTTTTCCGCCAATCCCGCTTTGATCTCCAAAACCTTGTCCGCCGGCTCGGGAGGATAATACACCTTGAGGCTCAATAAACTTTTCCCCGGCTCGGGCGCGGCGTTTTCCGCAAACTCCACTATCTTCTCTCCGCGTATCCAAACGATATCGATCGGGAATTTCATATCCTTCATCCAAAACCCGTGCATGTCCTGGGAACCGAAAATAAAAAACATCCCTTGGTTTTCCGTAAGCCCCGCACGGCCGGAGAGCCCGCGCGCCCGGGAAGTGATCGTATCGGCAACTTCGACCATGAATTCGTGGCGCCCCGTTCCGCTTTCGATCGTGAGTTTCTTCGAATAATTTCCGCCGCTCGCGCCGCCGGGAAGAATAACTCCGAACAATAATATTCCTCCGAAGATTCCGACAAGGGCAAGGGTAAAAATAAGGATCATTCGTTTTTTCATATCATACCGTTAAGACACATACCGATGTACTTATTATAGATGAAAGCATGCGGGTAAACCACCGATAACGGGGTTGACCCCCACACCTACTTGCGATTAGGTCTTTTCGAAGCTGTTTGCTGGATACTAAATATTGATATTGTTCTACGGCGTAGCACAATATCGGAAAGAGAGTTTCTTAGTGCTTCGCAATCGCAAGTAGGTGTGGGGGTTGATAAAATTTCTCTGCCGTTATATACTGTGCAGACTCTGAAAACCATGGCAGGGATTTGGAGCCAAAGAAAAGGAAGGGGGGTGTGTATGCAATAAAAACGCTTTCCTGGGGGCGCGGCCAAGATCGCCGTACGGATACCCTCCAAGAAAGCCGGGGAGGGAGCGCGAGAGCTAGGGCAAAGTGGCTAGCCCGCAAGGACAGTAGCTCTTGCGCTCCCCCTCCGCAAAACCCCAACCATCACGGTCCGGCACGCACGAACGTCGCCGGACTTGTTTATTTACCCCGTTAGAGACCCGCCCTCCGACCAGGGTCGGAGTGGCTA
>CAYTEE010000017.1:0-12264 GCA_964436785.1 uncultured Candidatus Saccharibacteria bacterium | reverse complement strand
CTGACGTTGCCCGTCAGGCGGTTGAAACACGCGATCTCTTGTTATTTCTTTTCCGCGTCGAGAAGATGCAGCCAGTGGAGAAGCGGCGTCACCTCCATGCGCCCGCCTTTCCGTTCCTGTTCTTCGAGAACCATCTGGTTCCCCCAAAGCTCCCACGGGAACCTGAAACGTTTGATCCCCTCCTGCCCGTCCCAAATAGTGCACGTAACAGTGCTCGTCATCGTCCGGCAGTCCATCGGCCGGACCGGGTAGATAGAGCATGCGCCCTGTTTACTTAGGAAGGGACATGGCTTCCCGCGCCAGTCAAGGTGAAGGCGAATCTGGTCGGCGGCAGGCGACGAGCGGCGGGGAGCATGTGGGGCCTTTTCTTCATGGTACTTTCTCCATGCGATCACCCACGGCCGGGCACGCGCGAGAATCTCCCTGCGTTCCAGACGCGGGAGCGAGCGGAAATATCGCTTGATCTCCTCCCACTCGATCGCCGTTGCCGTGACCGGCTGATAGCAGCAGAATGAGCACCCGCTCCGGCACGCCAACGGATTGCCGCCCTCCTGAGACCGGAGCGTCGCATCTGTGAGATCATCCATCACGGCCCACACAGCCCGAACGAACGTGAGGCTATCCTCCTCCATAAGATGCCTCACTTCTGCTTCGAACTCATCCATCGTAACCGTAATTATCTCGGACACAGAGGAGTCCTCCTCAAATAGACCGGGTTAAGTTGCTGGTGGAAAATTAACACCGAGTAGCGCCGTTAGTCAATAAAACCTTATACTCGGCGTAATTTTCTAAGTGCGCGGGGCCGCAGCTGATACGAGAACCGGGATAATTAATTCTCGGATCGCTTCATGAGGACATCTAAATTATTAAACCAGAAGTACATAGAGAGAAGCGCTACCACAAGGAAGGCGAGCTCAAACTGATCAATAGACAAAAGCCAAAGCGTAATTATAAAGAGCACCACCCTTCCAAGAATAGTAGGCACTTCTCTGAGCACAAGAAATTGCGCATCGGCACTTCGAGCACGATTAAGCATAATAGCTCCGTATGCACTGGCGAATATTCCGAGAGAAAATCCACGCAGAACCGTTACCATATAGAGCATAAGCGGCGTTGGGCTTGAGACAGCAATCACATAGGAAGCGGCCCACATAATCGTCGTGGCGAAAGCACCAAACCGCACAACAGACTTCTTATTCCATCTGTCAATGAGTTTACCGGTGATATGAGTTACTACCATACCCACTATTCCGGCAAGTACGCCAAGCGTCCCGATATCAAGCACGGTAAGCGCCGTTATGAATAGGAATAGTGTCCAAATTACTTGTGCATCTTGGCCGAGATTATCTAAGATTTCTGGCACAATAAATTGTCTATTTTGACGAACCATTGAGCTAATTTCCTTAAGTTTGAACTGAAAATTGGTTTTCTCATGCCTTAACGACAACACGGGAACAATAGAGATGAGAATGAAAATAGACGCAGTTATAAAAAGAACTACATACCCATAAGAGACGATAAGCAATGCGGCAATACCTGGCACAATAATGCCAACGGCAGACCCTACGTTAGACATAAAAGCGAGAGATGAGCCTATTGTGGCCTCCTCGGTTTTACGGACAGTGAGAATATTGTACGGAATCCAAAAAAAGGCCGCCTCCATCCCGCTTATGAATGCCAAGATAAATAAAATTGCCGGATAATTTGGCAAAAGAATAAATCCAGCAAAGAGAATTGCCACCAATACAATTCGTATATACCAGCAACGCACAAGCCCAATGATATTTGAAAAGTAGACCGCCAAAAATGCTCCCAAAAGCAGCGAGAGATGGTGCATCAACAACCAAGCGATTACGACAGAAATTGAATTGCCTAGTTCTAAAAGATAGATAGGGATAAACAACCCGACAAGACCCGTGCCGATACCAGCAATGGTATTCATGGCAACAATCCTCTGAAAATCAGTCAAACGCATTCAATTATTGTATCATTTCTAATCTCATTGTCCCCACAAAAGTAACCCACATGAGATCGGGGTACTTTGGTTTGCGCGGTGGATGGAATATGTTTACTACTAATCCGCTTATTTAAGAAAACACAATCTGAAAATATATCTGAATACCTATCGCAATCAGCATCACAACAGTAAGAGCGATAAGCCATCTAGTGAGTCCAATCAATTTTTTGGAATAGATGCCGCTACTTTTATCAAATTTGGTTACAGCAATTTTAAGCTTCTCCGTAATTACACTATGCTTTCTAGAAAGGCGCGCTGCTAACTCCATCTGCCCAAGTTGGATTACCGCAGATGCCCTTTGCACAATTGGTGTTACCCCGGAGTTGCTTTTAATACTCTCTTGGAACTTTTTGATAGTTTCAACAATTTCTGCCTCAGTACACACTATTGGATAATCTTTTGGAATAGTTTCGTAAGACATTTCTGGTGGATCAAGATGTTTATACTGTTCTGGCGGGCCGGAAGGGATTTGAACCCTCGATCTCGTCCGTGACAGGGACGCATGTTAACCAGGCTACACCACCGGCCCACGCTCTTTTAGAAACCTCTCAAAAACCAAACTCTTTCTCTCTAGGCCTAACCTATTATTCCCGTAACTCATAAATTTGTAAAGCCTTGTGGCATCGGCGGTACTATAGTGTAAACGATGGGCGCGACTGCGATATTGAAGGCTTCCTCCAACAAGACCGCCGTGAG
The DNA here is from genome assembly GCA_964436785.1 of uncultured Candidatus Saccharibacteria bacterium. Taxonomy (GTDB): domain Bacteria; phylum Patescibacteriota; class Minisyncoccia; order UBA6257; family 2-01-FULL-56-20; genus CAYTEE01. The sequence continues at coordinate 9,551 of CAYTEE010000017.1, read as the reverse complement.
TTTTCAACGTCTTCATGAGCGATATGAGAAATTTCTTGCTCCCGCAGGTAAAACCAGCTATTAACGTTCTACTTGGTTTCTTTCTGTCGGTCTTATGCATCAAACCACTCCACACATTACCGTCTCCATCAAAATAGCCGCGGACAAAATGGATAAGATAGTGAACCGGAATATCAGGAAATTTTATGGTTTTGCTTTTGCGCGGGGTCATGCCCAACTTTATCAGACCACCAAACATCGCCTTGCTTCCAATTTGCAAACGATATAGCAGTTTCCATTTTTTATTCCTATTGCGCATAGCAATCTTGTGGTTTGAATCAAATAATTTCCTTATTTGCTTCAATAATTCTTTATCGGTAATTTGAAATTCGATGAAGTGGGTTCCGCGTTTTGTTTTATACATGCTTCCGTCTGCCGCGAAAAATCCAAGAATATATGCCATCTCCGGCGACCACTTCTTAAAAAAATTTTCGTTTTTCGTTTTAAAAATCGGCATTTTAGGAAATCAACCTTAAAAAATCCTTCTCATTCAAGATTTTAATGCCAAGTTTCTGCGCTTTAGCGAATTTCGATCCCGGTTCGCTCCCCGCGACGACATACGAAGTTTTCTTGCTCACGGACTCGGAGATCTCGCCACCCAACGCACGGACTTTCTCTTTCGCCTCCTCGCGCGAGATAGTCTCGAGTCCACCGGTTAAAACGAATATCTCTCCTTGCAATTTTTGATTTTTGATATTTGATATTTGATATTCTATTCTGACGCCCGCTTTTTCCAGTTTCCCGAGAAGATTTGCATGCCGCGCCTCGCGGAACCATTTAAAAATACTTTCCGCAACCTTCGGCCCGATATCATTCACCGATTGCAGGCGCTCTGCCGAAACCGCCTGCATAAACTGGAGAAGTTCCCTTGGTTTTGTAAAACGTTCTCCGCCCAAAAGCTCCTTCGCCAGAACATTTGCGGTTTCCTCGCCGACATGGAGAATCCCCAAAGCATATATAAATCGCGCAAGCGGAACAGATTTTTTTGACTCAATTTCGCGCACGATATTTTCCGCGGACTTCTCCCCGAACCGTTCAAGCGCGGCGATGTCCCCCTCTTTCAAGAAGAAAATGTCCGCCGCATCCGAGATAAGCCCCTCGTCCAAAAAGCGGTCTATTATCTTCGGCCCCATACCTTCGATATTCAATGCCCCGCGCGAAACGAAATGATAGAGCGACTCGCGGTTCACCGCGCCGCAATTCTTGTTCGAACACCGGTAGGCGACGCCGCCCCGTATCACCTTTGAGCCGTCCACGGGGCAACGCGCGGGCATACGGAATTGTTTTTCCTTCCCCGTGCGCAATTCTTCCAAAACTTTCACGACTTGAGGTATAACATCCCCGGCGCGGGAGACAATTACCGTGTCGCCGACCCTGAGCCCCAGCCGTTCGATCTCGTCGGCATTGTGGAGCGAGGCGTGCGTTATCGTGATGCCGCCCACTGCGACGGGGCGCATCACCGCGACCGGCGTAAGCGTTCCCGTGCGGCCTACCTGAATCTTGATATCCTCCACCACCGTCGTCGCCTCCCGCGGAGAAAACTTGTAGGCGATCGCCGCGCGCGGAGCTTTGCCGATAATTCCCGCGGAATCAAAAATGGCTTTGTCATTTACAAACACCACAACGCCGTCTATCTCATACGGCAGGCGCTCGCGTTCCTTCGCCCACTTCGCGTGGAACGCAAAAACTTCTTGAAGTGAAGAAACTTTATGGCTTCCCGGATTCACCTTGAGCCCGTATTCGCGGAGCGCGCGGTATTCATCTTCGCGCGTTTTGTATGTTCCGAGCTCGCCCCATGCGAAAAAGTCGAGTTTCCTCGCCGCCGTAATTTTCGGATCGAGCTGGCGGATGGAGCCCGCGGCAACGTTCCGCGGATTCGCGTATGGCTTCTCTCCTTTTTTCTTCTGCTCTTTATTTATCCGCTCGAATTCTTTTTTCGTGAGGAATGCCTCGCCGCGCACCGCGAGACGGGCGGGCGCCCCTCCTTCAAGGCGGAGCGGTATCGCTTCGATGGTCTTAAGGTTCTGCGTCACGTCTTCGCCAACCAATCCATCACCGCGCGTCGCCCCATGCACAAACACTCCATCCTCGTACGTAAGCTCCATCGCAAGTCCGTCCATTTTGAGGTCGCAATAAAATTCATGCGGGCGTTTTGTGACACCCTCCGACTCCAAGTAGTTCCCCAGGCGCTCGAGCCACGCGCGCACATCCTCTTCGGAAAATGCGTCATTCAAAGACACCATCCGCGTCTTATGCTCCACCTTTTTGAACTGCGCAAGGGGTTTCCCCGCAACACGCTGGGTAGGAGAATCTGACGTTATCAAGTCCGGAAATTCCGCCTCAATATCAAAAAGCTCTTTTTTCAAGGAATCTAGCGCCTCCTCGGATATCTCCTGCTTATCCAGAACATGATAAAGATACCGATGCCTGTTGATCGTTTTTTTGAGATACGCAATGCGCTCTTTCGCCTCCTGTTTTGTCACGTCTTCATTATAGCCGAGAAATAAAAAATGCCCCACTATGGCGGGGACATAGCATCACACAGCAATCTCAAAATTCTATCAAAAACGCACGGCTTGATTTTCCCGAAGAACCCTGAGAACGGATGGAGCGGACTACTGCCGGACCCTCGGTGCAGTCAACTTTATTTTCGAACTCGTCGTAACAAAACACCTCCAGCGAGGCCTTGTTAGCAAGAGCGGGGCCATTCTGGCCATAGCCGTATGCTTCGCAATTCGCCATATCGCCGTTACAACCTCCATACTGATACAACCCCCAATCGACACCGGTATCCGCCGCAAAGATCGCCTTCGTGGAATTCGCAAGGTCCGAGGCTTGCCGGATCTGGTAGACCATAAGAAGCCCCGCGATCGCGGTCGCGCCCATAAGCACCCCGCCCAAAGCAAGAATAGTGGTTATCATCACCTGCCCGGCAGTAGAGTTGCGGCTTTTACTGCTTTTTTTCATTGTATCCAAAATATTTTTACTCTCTGAAAATGTTTAAGCTACGACTTCGCAACAAAACTCAAATGCGGGAGCGGCCGCAACTTCACTACTGGGCGTGCCCGGTAGTAGAACTGCGACTTTTCATCAATTCGGATCGGGCTCGATCCGGGTGTACACATTCACGACCGCAGTCCCCTCGGCGGAATTGCCGGCGCCATTCGTAGCCGTTACCTTCGCAGTGTATACCCCTGAAACACCGTAGTCACAGCGGTCAACTGCAGTATATGACTGACCATCTATGGGCAAAGGAGGGCTCCAAATCGTGCCATCCCCACAATCGAACTCGTATACCACGTCGGTCTGTGGAGATAAAAGCGTTGCGACAAGATCAACGTCATTGAGCGGCCGCTGACCAAATGAGGGAATTGCCTTCAACGAAACCGTAAATGAGGTGGCGGTAGCGGTAACCGTTGCGGTATTGCTCGCAGTTCTTCCGGATTGTTGTCCAACAACCATCACGCTCGGGGTATACACGCCCGCGGTCTGGTAATCACATTCCGTTGTGTTTGAACTTTGTTCGCTCGGCTCTTCTGCGCCTTCATAACAATAGAACTTATAGGTAAGCAGCTCTTCTGCTCCGGGCGAAAATGACGGAGTTGCAGCAAGCCTAACGTCAATTAACGGCGCAGGGCCAGAACTTGGATCTGCGGCAAGCGTAACCGAGACGGACGGTATGGCTACCTCCCGAACGGGAATATTTACGCTCCCTTCGATCGTCCCTGCCGGATAAGTTGTTCCTTCCGGATAAGTTACGCGAACGGTCACGTGGAAAGTGCGTACGGATTCAAATATACAATCCGATGCAGCCGTCGTAGCGGTGGTATTTATGATCGCCGGTTCAGCCCCATTCCCACAATCAAATCTATAGGTGATATCCCCCGCAGCCGCATCCGCGCGCTCCGCGAGCAAAGACCCGATCTGTTTTTGTGGAAGCGCCGCTTGTAGGCCGAAGACATCCGCGGTAATTCTGCTCGTAAGAGGAACCGGACCGGACGCAGGATTCGCGGCTACGGACACCGAGGGCGCAGTGGATTCCTGCACCTTGAATGTTCTGTAGCCCATCGTGTTATTGACAGAGTTGATTTGCGTACCGGCGATATAAATACCGCCTCGGTCATCAGCCGCTATCCCTTCAGAATAAAAATACGAGGGGTAGCTGCTGGTGGGAGTAGGGAAGAGCGTTGGGGAAGTGGAAAGTCCGCCTATCGGAGAATTCCAAAGAAGCTGGAGGGATGGGGAGAATTTCATCGCGCCACCATCGTTCTTTCCGACATATATCTCGCCGCTCCGATTCATCGTAGCGCCGGTTATGTAAACGAAAGGAGACGGCGAAACGCTCTGGTTCAAAATATCTCCGTTTTGAGCATTATATTTTACCAATCGCACCTTCGAGTTGCCGGAGGAACGGTCAATTATCCCAACAACGTAAATATTGCCGTCATTGCCGACCATAACGCCCTCCGCGCGGTCATCACCCCCCGAATCAAAGCGGGTATTGGGGTTATCGTTCCATGCAGCATTAGGAGTTCCATCCGCGTTGAACTTAACCACGCGCCAATCTTCTTTTGTATTCTCGGTTATACCCGTTTTTTTGTTTGCTGGCCTGTAGTTGCTAATATATCCGCTTACATAAAAACTGCCGTCCGGAGCAACCACGATTCCCGTTGCAACGTCAGAATCTGCGCCATAACCGGGGCCTCCCGTACTGCCGGAATAGTACGTTGCCTGCATAATTGCATTCATTGGCTCTCCAAAAAAATCTCTCTCACCATTCGCCGTAAGGCGATAAACCTTGAATCGCTGCGCGGAAAGGCCGTCTTCCGGATTTTTCAAGCATCCAGCCCAAGTTGCCGCAACATATATCTTCCCCTGCGCATCGAACGCAAGCGCTTCCGGGATAACACTGTGATCATTACACCAAACCTCTTCTCCGCTCACCACTATATTCGAATGCCATACTTCAGCTCCGAGAGACGGGGTGTATTTAAGAACCAGCGGGTCGACCCAAAAAGAATCCTCTCCATAATCACCAACAGGAGTTAGCCCACCCGCGCTAACCGCCGCAACGTATACGCTACCGTCAGGACCAACTTCTACCGCGTTTCCATATTGACCTTGGCTATTCCACCAGACATTGATCATCCCCGCAATCGCGGCGTTGCCACCAACGGCAGAGCTCGCATACTTGACGGTCGTGATGTCGATATACGAACCATTGACACTTCCCGCTCCGGTTACGTACGCGTTCCCGGCAACATCAGCGGCAATATCCTCAACGTAGATTGCCGCCCCATTCAGCGTAGTATAATTGCTAAAAATTCCTTCATACACCTTCGCAAACGTAAATTGCTGGGCGGCGAATCCCTTTGCGCCATAGAGTGCGGCCGCAAGAAAAACAGCAGAGAGCAACGCGAAACAAACCGCCCGGGAAAGATGCAACTTGTTTTTTTCTGTATGTTTTTCGGTCATCTGAATTTAAATATCTATTTTGCCATCTGCCATTTGCTACTTACCTCCTACCAATTGCATGCACCGCGCCTTCATCGCCGGATCGGAAAGATACATGCAATCTCCGACCTGCTTACTTTTAATGGCGTTTTTTAATATTCCGCATTCTTGAGCAAACAATGCCGGAATATCGCTGCACGGAACACTGCCGGGCGATTTAAGAAAACTCTCATAATTGAATCTGCTGCGGCACGCAAGAACTGCATTATTATCCTGGAGATTGCCGCAAACCTCTATATCCGAATCTTTAACCGCCTTGTCGGACCAGTACAACGTCTTGCAAGATAGCGCCTCTTTCCCCGTCAGGATTTGATCGCACGCTCCGGGATCGCCGGATTTCCGCATTAAATTTATAGCAACGCCCATCGTGCATTCGCCCGCGTATACAGGATCCGCTATCTCTTTGCAGTAACTCGGGTCCGATGTCTCCTTGGCTTTGGCAAAGGCAATATTTCTCCGGCATACCTCCTTATAGTCGGAGCCGGAGACAACGACTCCATTGAGCTTGGAGCAATTTTGGAGCACTCCGCTTTTTACTACATCATCCAATACCTGATTTGCCTTGTCCGGATTCCCCGAAAGATCATTACGGTTCGAGGGAAAGAAAAAGACAAGGTATAGAGTGGCGAGCAAGAGAATAACGACGGCGATGACCACCTTCTTAATCAACAATGGGTTGTTCATCGGATAACGTTATTATAGCACATTTATAGGTAGCATGGCACACCAGATCAGAGCCGCACGCTCGCAGTCGTCTGCAAAAAAATTCTGTTCCCCCGAACCGTCGCTTCCTTGGGAGCTACTTCAACAACGATCGTCACGCGGGGAGGATAATTGGGATTATCAAGGAAAGGGAGCATGAAGGTAAGGCCTTCCACCGAAACATTGTCGGCGACTATCGGCTGGACCGAAACCCCTCCTTCTTCCCGCGTAATCGTCTTATTCCCGGCATCAAAACAATATATCACCTCAACCGAACTTCCCGCTCTTAAACGCTTAAACGAAAGCCCCGAGCCCGACGGATCCGATGGGCACTCTGCTGCTGTTGCATATCTTAGTTCCTGGCCCACACGGATCTCCCGAACCATCTGCTCGAGTGCCAAACTCATATTGCTATTTGCCGCGATGAACGCGGCCGCCTGCCGCTGGGAGCGGAGCGCCTGCGTCAATCCGCCCATCGCAATGCTCATAACAACCGAAAAAATCCCTATCGAGACCAAAAGTTCGATGACGGTGAACCCTCCCAAGTTTCTCTTTGAGAAATTTGGGAGGGTGAACCCGCATGAGTAAATCTTTTCTCGTAAATCTTGAATCATAAATCTTAAATCTATTATCGCGACTGCCAATTGAAAAAGTGCGCCTCGAGGTTCACCTGCGCCGTCCGCCCCCTGCTCGACCAATCAATGATGGAATTTATCTGAATTTCATCTATCTTGCCGTTTACATCTTCCACCGGCGTAACCACAACCTTCCGCCGGAATGGAGTGGGCGTCCCGGCATAGTAACTGTAGTGTTGTGCTTCATCGAAATTAAGCGTTTTCCCCGAATCTGGCACCGATAATTCCCTGCTGTCATATGAGACCTCATATACTCCGGCACTTGCAAAACCCGCATTCCATGCTCTTCCCTCCTGAAGCGTATTCGCATCAAGAATATTTTTTGCGACCTCTATCCCCTCGGAGGCAAGATAGGTGGCGACATAGTCGTCGCTTACCACGCGGCTTAACCCTATGGAACGGGAAAGAAGTCCCAGCATAGCCATAAAGCCGGTCGTCAAAATCCCCAGCGCGACCAAGAGCTCGACTAAAAATTGTCCACTGCGCTTCTTCATTTAAAGCTCAATTGTCCCGCGGAATTTACTTTGACCAAGCGGCTTCCCGTCGACGTTTTTATCGTAACCGTTTTAAACAACGGATTCTCCAAAGGCATCGGGAAAAGCACCGTTGTCGGATCCGGAGGTCGAAAAAGCACGTATTCCATCACGTCGGTTCCCCCGGATTCGAACGTAATTCCCCGCGGGAGCGTGTAGGTTTCAAGCTCGGTGTAGCAAGTCGGCGGATAGGTGCTCGAGTCCGGACCATAAGGAGGGTCAGCTTCGTTATACGCCGTTGGCCCACATGCTTTTGCATTCATAGTGACTAATGTATCCCCAATTGCCGTGCAATCTCTCTTTCTTCCGTTGTATTTTTCATAACTAAAAATGGAGTATTTATTATTCGTATAATCCACGGCAACGCCATACCCGCACGGAACCGGCGGCTGGTTAAATGTGGCAACCGCGAGGGATTTTGCGCGGAGGATGATCTGCGAAAGCCGCGCCTGCTCGACCGAGAGCGCAACCTGCTGGCGCGCCGGATTCCCGAAAACAAACACGATACTTGTCAAAACAACCGAAACGCCGATAACGACTATCATTTCGGATATCGTGAACCCACGGACAGAATACAGAATAGAGAATTTAGAATTAAGGATTTTTAACAATCTGTACATGGTTTTGGGAACAAGAACGTTATTGAACAACTTATATTCCCCCATTGCGTACGCCAACCATTCTGTCCATATACTCAACCTATATTCTTAATTCTACATCCTAAATCCTATCTCGACTACACCGGAAAGAGTTTGAAATAGGCCACAAGTATCGGGTAGCCGAAAAAGAACACGAGCGCCGCCCCCGCGACCAGAAACGGCCCGAACGGCAGGAAGCTCTTCATTCCTTTTTTCCCCAAAATGATCGCGCCCAAGCCGACCACCGCCCCCATAATGAACGCGAGCGCGACGACGAAGACGATATCCGGCCAGCCGAAAAGAACGCCAAGCGCGGTGGCGAGCTTGAGATCTCCCATACCCATGCCCCGTCCGCGCGTAATGGCGATAAGAAATCCGAAGAACACGGCTCCAAAAAGGAGCGCGATGCCGTGATTCACATAAACATTTTCCTGAAATCCGAAAAGGAGCGCATAGGAACCGACGAACGAGCCCCCTGTAACCCCCTCCGCGCCAAGTGCCTTGAGCGCGATAAAAATAATCCCTAAAACGGCGAGGAAGATATTCGCCTCATCCGGAATAAGGCGAAGGCGGATATCTATTACCGCGACGACGAGAAGAGTAAGGAGTGCAAGGATCCACACGGCGCAAAGCGAAAGAAAAAGCCATGGGGCAAGATGGAAACCGAACGCATAGGAAAGTTTTGAAATCGCGTACGGCACAAAAACAAAAACCAGTCCGCAGAGGATCTCCATCAACGGATACTGCGGGCTGATCTTCGCCCTACATTTTCTGCACCTGCCGGCTTGGGCAAGAAAACTCAGAAGCGGAACCAATTCAAAAAAAGAAAGCGTGCGTCCGCAGTGAGGGCACCGAGACCGTCCGCCGATCACCCTCGGGCTTAAGATAAATTTTTCGGGGTCATACCGGACGGCAACAACATTCAGAAAACTTCCCGCGATAAGCCCAAAGAGAAACAGCCAGAATATCATAGCTCTGTTCGTTTCTCTTAAAGCTGGATGCAGTAGTAATAAGGTCCCCCTGTAGTTTCGCCACAATCTATCCCAAAAGTATTCTCATCAATATCATCCCGAAGAGCAGAACTTCCCGCCTCGTCAAGTTTTGCCCTAAGGATGTATGTTTCTCCAAAAGTATCAGCCTTATATACATATCCATTATCTGGATCATCCGGATACGAAGGGTCTTTCGGCGCATTGCTCACGCCGATATTGCTACCCTTAAGAGAATCAATTAGATCGTTCCAAGAAGTGATACTTGTATAACCACTACAAGTATCTCCCGCCTCTATTCCTCCCGGATAATATCCGCACTTCGAGAAATAGAGTTCTAACCCCGTTTGCACATTCCGAAGATCGGCGATCCTGCGGGCATCGCGCCCCTTCTGTGTGGCGGGTCTCAGCCCAACCAGAACAGTCGAGGCAAGAATACCGATGATAGCGACGACTATCAAAATTTCTATCAAGGTAAATCCCCGTGTGTATTTCTTTTGT
>CAYTEE010000016.1:8729-12274 GCA_964436785.1 uncultured Candidatus Saccharibacteria bacterium | reverse complement strand
TTATTTCCATGAAAGGAGTTATTTTGGCCGGCGGCTACGGAACGCGCCTCCGTCCCTTAACCCATGTTGTCAATAAGCATCTTCTTCCGGTATACGATAAGCCCATGGTGCTTTATGCGCTTGGGATCCTTAAGGAAAGCGGCATTCGGGATGTCCTTATCGTTTCCGAGGAGTCCCATTGCGAGCAATTTTCGCGATTTTTAAAGGATGGCAGCGAGTATGGCGTTTCGCTTTCCTACGAGGGGCAGCGCGGAGCGGGAGGGATCGCCGAGGCGCTTGGTTTGGCGAAAGAGTTCGTTGGAGCAGATTCCCTTGCGGTTATTTTAGGAGATAATATTTTTGAAAATCATTTTGCCTCCGACGTTGCCTCATTCGTCTCCGGCGCGAAGGTTTTTCTCAAGGAAGTTTCCGACCCCGAACGTTTTGGGGTTCCTGTCCTGCAGGATGGAAAAATTGCCTTAGTTGAAGAGAAGCCCTCGTTACCAAAAACGCGATATGCGGTTACCGGGTTTTATCTTTTTGATTCGAGCGTTTTTGATGTTGTCGGGAAACTTCGTCCCTCGAATAGGGGAGAGCTCGAGATCACCGATGCCGTGAATGCATACGCGAAAGAGGGTTCTCTTACTCATGGAATTGTGGAGGGGTATTGGTCCGACGCCGGAACGTTCCAATCGCTTTTAGAAGCGAGCGTATGGGCGGCAGGACGCGATGTCTCGGGGACGGCGAGCGCATAAGTCATGCTTGAACTTCGGGGAAAGCGGATCGTGATAACCGGCAGTTCCGGTTTTTTGGGTTCTTGGATTATCAAGGAACTTCTTTCGAAAGGAGTTCGGCGCGAGGATATAGCTCTTCCTGTTTTTCCGGAATACGATCTCCGTTCGTCGGAACATTGCCTGCGGATTCTAAAAAAAGGAGACATTATTATTCATCTTGCCGCACGCTTGGGAACGGTGCGGGATCAGCAGGCGCATCCAGGGGAGTTTTTTTTGGATAACATACTTATTGGAACAGAGATGCTTGAGGCTGCGCGAATATCGGGAGCGGAGAAGATCCTTCTTGTGGGGAGCATAAATTCCTATCCCGCGGCGCTTACCCCGCCGTTTCGTGAAAAAAATTTATGGGACGGGTACCCGGAGAAGGAAAACGCTTCGTATGGACTGGCAAAACGGCTTCTTGATGTTCAATCCAGGGCATATCGCGCCCAGTACGGCTTATCGTCTGTTTACGTCATTCTCCCGAATTTATACGGACCTGGTTATGACATCCTAAAACCTAGTACGTTCATCTCCCTGCTCGTTCAAAAATTTTTTGATGCGAACGCGGCTGGAGAAAAAACGGTGTTTCTCCAGGGTACCGGAAGTCCATCTCGGGAATTTTTCTATGTGGAAGATGCGGCACGGGGACTTGTTGAGGCGCTTTGCAAGTACGACAATGAGGAGCCGCTTAATATGGGATCGGGAGATGTTGTTATTCTCAGGGACCTCGCGGCTCTTATTGCGGAAGAATCCGGTTTTTCCGGGGAAATTAAATGGGACGGCAAAGCGCTCGGACCGGACGCTGTTCGGTTTTTGGATTCAAGCCGGGCGAAGCAGGAGATCGGTTTCGTTCCGAAAGTCGGAATTCAAGAAGGAATTCGGCGAACCATCGCATGGTATCGCAAAGAGAGAGCGGGTGTTTCATAATGAATCTATGGAAAAAGGAAAAGTCAGCGTTATCATCCCGACATATAATCTTTCCGGAATTCTCACAACCCGTTCGATACGAAGCGTGCTTGAGCAAACCTATAAAAACATAGAATGCATTGTTATCGATGATGGCTCAACGGATGATACCGAGGAGCGCGTGAGAGAGATCGTTCGGAGAGACCGGCGCGTCCGATACTTTAAGACAAAAAATGGCGGGCAGGCGAAGGCAAAAAATTTCGGAGTGGAAAAGGCGGAAGGAGAATTCATCGCTTTCAACGACCACGATGACGAGTATTTGGCGGGATATATAGAAGCCGCCGTCCGAATTTTTCGTGCCCATCCAGAAGTTGCGTACTTGAGTTCGGGTGTTATAAATCGGGACGAGAATGGGAAAGAAAGTTATTATCTTCCCGCGCTCGATCCGTTTTGGAAGCTTTCCATCGGGAATGGCTGGGTGTTCCGCGCCGAGGCGCTTAAGGAACATGAAATTCATTCGGACCCAGTAATGAGCGGTTTTGAAGATCTGGACCTTCATATTCAGGTCCACCGATATTATCGCGGTTTTGTGATCGATGAGCCTCTCCGGATTTATTATCTGAGGACAAAACCGTCTTCGAGCGTATTGAATGAACGGGAATATCACGCTCGTTTTACCAAGTCGTTTACGAACTTTTTTTCCAAACATGGAGATCTGTATCGTCAAGAGGGGAAAGATGCGCTTGCGTGGGTCTCGTTTTTTGGCGGACTGGTATATTCCCGGGCGGGAGAGCTTGCGTTGGGCCGTACATTCTTCCTGAATTCCTGGAATGCGAGAAAGTCTTTTATTACGGCATCCTATCTTGCGGTTTCACATTGCGGCTACCGCTCGCTTCTCATTTTTGATAAGGTAAAGAGCCGGATCATGCGCGCCTTGCGCACCCTTTTTCTTAACCGTTTGCCCCGCTCTCATGCGTAATCTTTCGCTATCCATTATTACAACTTCCTTGGACCGGAAGAGCCTGCTTACCAAGACGCTCACAAGCGTTCTTGCGCAGAGCTACCTGGCCATAGAGCAGATCGTTGTGGACGGGGGATCGAACGACGGAACCCGCGAACTTCTCGGAGTTTTTGAAGAACGATTCCGGAAGAAGAAATTCGGGTTTCGGTGGATTTCCGAAAAAGATTCGGGCCAGGGCGAGGCGATGAACAAGGGGCTCAAAATGGCGTCGGGGGACTTTGCCATGATCTTGAACTCGGATGATTTTCTCTACGCGAGCGATTCCGTAGCCAGGTATATGAAAGTAGCAGCGGGTGATCCCGCCATTGACGCCATCTACGGCGACCATGAATCTCTTTTTGAAAACGGGAAACGGGAATTGATCCGGCATCATTTTTACTCCCTTGACGACATCCTCCGCCGCGGCTATCAGGTGCCCCAGAGCGCGACGATTTTCAGACTGGCGTTGATCCAGCGGGTAGGCGGGTTCGACGAAGCGCTTCGCCATGTTGCCGAGCACGAACTTTTCCTGCGTATGATGAAATCGGGCGCGCGCTTTTCCTATATTCCCGAAACACTTCAGGTTACCCTTGAGCACGCCGGGAGGAAAACAACCGCTCATTTCGGACGGGCATGGCGGGAAACAAAACGGGTCAATTTCAAATATGGCGGGAGCTATTTTTCTCCATTCTATGTTCTCTATGTCAAAAACGTCTATTTCCGGTGGCTGTGGTCATTAGTGAGGGGTCTATCTCCTCGTTTTTATGAAGGAATAAAGAAAACATTTTACCGAGTCTATCGATGATCCCTCACCCTTGAAAGATTTTAAACGAATAAATGCAATTATAATTATATTGTACGAAACCATGAAAATAGCACCATTC
>CAYTEE010000016.1:0-8719 GCA_964436785.1 uncultured Candidatus Saccharibacteria bacterium | reverse complement strand
GCCTGATCCATCTTCTCGGTTAGCGGGAAAACGTTGTGGCAAATCTTTCAAGGGTGAGGGATGAACATTCTTTACCACATCTTATACCCCCAGGGGCTTGGGGACGATCGTTTCACGTATGAAGGATACAAAGAAGCATTCGAAGATTTTGGCCACAACGTTTTCCCGCTAACCGAGAAGATGGATCTGGCGCGAACGATACAGTCGTTGAAACCAGATGTATTTATAGAAGAAGGAGGTTTTTTGTTCCACGACCTCGAGGCCAAAGCTGATGTTTTGAGAAAATTCAGGCAACGGGGAGGGCAGGTGGTATTGCACGGAGCGATGTCGCAGGAACTCTTGGCGTCGATTGTGCGAGATTCTATTATAGACGTATATTTTTCCGAGATCGATCCGACTGGCGATTTTGGCAATTTCCCGCCGCGCCTCTTCAAAAAAATGCATTGGCTTGCTGCCTCACAAAGGATTCATGGTCAGGCTCGGCCAATGTCCAAATATCGTTGCGATATTATCTATATCGGGGCGAATCTTCTAAAGAAAAGAGAAGCTTTTGATACATTGCTTTTGCCGCTTATAAAGAATTATCACGTGAAAATTTATGGTTTTGACTGGGATTTTTTTGATCGAAGAATTTTACATCCACTCGCAAAAATTGAGCGACTGATTTCTGGAACCGGCTTATTGTCGAAGTTAAGACTAATGCGGCAGGTACCCGTCAATTTAGAGGGTTCAGCTTATGCCTCCGCGAAGATAAGTATTAATTTTCACGAAAAACAGCCCGGAAATGATTTTAGAACGATTAATGCGCGAACTTTTAAAATTCCTGCCAGCGGCGGCTTTGAGGTTTGTGATTATGTTCCGCAGATTCGAGAATTTTTTGGTGAAGATGAATTAGTTATGCCCAGAAACAATAAGCAGTGGTTCGAAAAAATAGATTATTATTTAAAGAACGATAACGAAAGAGAAAAAATCAGAGCGAGAGGAACCAAGCGCGCCCTGCGTGAGCATACTTTTTATGCTCGTGTCAAAGAAATATTGACTTGTTTATAAAAATTGTATTAATATCCTAAAACATACTAGGACAAGCCACCTCGATAGGATCCCTCTGTATTCTCAAAATCTTTATTCTTAATTATTTGGTCAACGGTCAATATCGAGTTGACTTGTGCTTGGGCGTGAAGGGTATTTGCCGGCAGCGGCTACTATTATATGCTTAAAATAGTCCACGGGTTAACGAAGTATTTTAATTTTGATCCTTCTCAGGATTTAGATTATGAATACACAAATCACTATGATTCGTTGAGAAGAATCAACGGAGTGAAGGTCATTCCCTTTTTTTATGACTGCGTTAAAGACGTTGGGCAGGAAAAAATGAATCAGCAACTTTTTCAGTTGATTCAAAAAGAAAAACCGGATGTTTTTTTCACAACGATGCCAAACGAGTTATTGGACAAAGAGATGCTTTTGAAAATTAAGACCATAACTCTGAGCCTCGGCTGGTTTGGCGATGATCACTGGCATTTTGATAACTGCGGCAAATACTGGGCGCCTTATATGAGTTGGGCCACCACCACGTACTCGAAGGCGATACCGAAATATCACAAGATAGGGTATATGAACGTGATATACACGCAACTTGGTGCCAATAACTGGATTTTTACGCCTCCGGAAAATCCGGAAGATCGAATGCGGTTTAAATATGACGTTACGCTCATGGGATCCTACTATCCAAGCCGGGGTAAAATGATCAGTGCAATTCAAAAATCCGGAATCAACGTCGGGGTTTGGGGAACAGGCTGGCCGAACGGAAGATTGCCGGCGGATCAGATGAACTCCCTTGTGCATCAGACGAGAATCAATATCGATATCAATCCTCATTACTCGTATGTCGGAGTGAAACCTTTTGTCCGTTTTTTCTTCAAACGAGAAAATAATTCCATAAAATCCGATTTTCTGAATGTAGCGGGCAACATAAGGGAGTGGTGGCAGAAAAAGATTCCTCTCACCAAGCCGCGGACGTTCAACTCGTGTGCCGCTGGGGGTTTCGTGATTAGCCAGATGACATATGATTTATCAGAATACTACGAGATTGGCAAAGAGATTGTCTCGTTTAGGACGTTGCCGGAACTGATAGAAAAAATCAAATATTATCTGAAACACGAAGATGAGCGGGAAGAAATCGCTCGGGCGGGCTATATTAGGACATTGCGGGACCATACCTACGAGAAACGCTTTATGGAGATATTTGAGCGAATTGGAGTGGGCCGAAAAGTCCTTCCCTCTTGAAAATATCCCCTTGTTCTCGCTACAATGTTCAAATGCCGCAGATGCCGGTTTCTCTTAAAATTATTGTGTCTTCCGGTGGGGTAAACGAGAAATATGCAAGGAGTCTTTGCGTTGCTCTCGCGGAACTTGGCCACACCGTCCGTTTTTTAGAGGACCGTTTTTCATGGCGTGTTGGATTGGCAAAACTTGGATCGTACATACCATTGAGGATTGGTATTGCCAACTATCACCGTGAGTATCGAGATGTGGTGAATGAGCGATTATTGAAAGAGGCCAGTTTGTTCCGGCCGTCATTTGTTCTTGTGGTTGGCGGAGAATATATTGCATCTTCAACCGTGGAGCAGATACAAAAAGAACTTCATATTCCTGTTGCGTGCTGGGTTCTTGAGGAGCCAGCCGCCGCCGATATTTATCACCCCTTTGGCTGGATGAATTATTCTTCCTATAGCCGCCTTTTTGTTATTGATGAATTGTGGACCCAGTCTCTTCAGCTTTTCCCCGCGCCCAAGACATATCTTCCCATTGCGGGCGATGATGCAGTGTATAAGTCCTTAGATATCAAAAAAGATATTGAAGTTCTTTTCGTTGGTTCGTTTTTCCCCGAAGATCGGCACATTGTTTCCGGGTTTGGACGCGCCGTTCTCTTGGATTGCCTGAATCGTGCTGGATTTTCCGTGAAGGTTGTCGGGAATGGAGCGAAAAAGATCCGTTTTTTCTTCCCGCACCTGAAGGTTGATGCCGTTGAAGACTCGAGAGCCTTTTCCTTGAACGAGCTTTATAACCGAGCGAAGGTCGTTATTTATATCAATCCGCTCCTTTTAAAGACCGACTTTGACCAACACGTTTTTGAAATCGCCTTGAGCGGCGCTTTTTTCATTACCGACAGCAAGGTTAACGCCTTGAAGCTTTTTGAGAATGAGCTGAGCGTTATCCATGCGCCCGAAGAATTAATAAGCGAAACAAAACGTTTTTTGGGCGATCCGGCAGAGCGGGATCGGATAAGAAAAAATGTGCGCTCGATCGCGCTCCGGCGCCACACTTACCGCCGCCGAGCGGAAGAATTGATTGGTTATTTATATAACAATGCGTGAAGTTTCCGGAAAAACCATTTTGGTCACGGGAGGTGCCGGGTTCATCGGTTCCCACTTAGTGGACAGATTGTTGGAGCTTGGCGCTCGCGTTCTTGTGATCGACGATCTCTCTACCGGAAAGAAGGAAAACGTGAATCCGAAGGCAATATTCCACCATCTCGATATGGGAGACAATAGTGTGGAGGATATTTTCAGAAGTGAACATCCGGAGATCGTGTATCACCTGGGATTCAATACCGATGTTCCCCAGTCGGTTCTTGATCCTCTTTTTGACGCTAAGGGCATATCGGGGTCTCTCAATATATTTATCAACGCGCGAAAGTATAACGTCAAAAAGGTGGTGATGGCATCCTCTAGTTTTGTATATGGCAACACCCACAGTTTTCCTCTTACCGAACAGCACCAAACCCAGCCCATTTCTCCCTATGCAATCTCGAAGATTGCATCCGAAAACTATTTACGATTTTTCCATTCCGCATACGGGCTTCCCTTCGTGATTTTGCGGTACGCGACCGTTTACGGTCCCCGACAGACGGGCGGAGCAATGGCCGATTATGTGAGAAAGATAGCGAGCGGGCGACAAGCGGAAATGTATGGAGACGGCAACTTGACGCGCGATTACGTGTATGTCGAAGATATCGTCCGCGCGAATCTTATGGCCCTTGAGGTTGGCGATCGCCATCCGGAACCAATCTTCAATCTTGGCTCGGGCGAAGAAATAACCCTGAACGCGCTTTACGCAAAAATAGCGCTACTGCTCAATAAAACCGAGAATCGGCCGCTATACCTTCCGGGGCGGCCCGGCGAAATGATGCGGTTTGTCGTGTCTCATGAAAAGGCGAAAAATGAGTTTGGCTGGGAGCCTAAAATTTCTCTGGACGAAGGGATCCGGCTTACCTTGAAGAATCTCCATCTGATTTCGGGATGAATCGAAAAAAGATCCTTATTCTTTCCGGCGGAGGATTGGACCGATTGGCGGAAAGTTTCCAGCTTGCATTCGAGTCGTTGGGACATACGGCAGAAATTTATTTTGAGGACCGAAACAGCGCCTCTTTGAATTATTTCAAGTTTTTTTCGCGAACTCCGTTCACGCACCTCTGCTTGAAATATTGGGAGAAACATAAAGAAACAAATAGCAGGCAATATGAAGAGAAAATAATGGCATTCAGGCCGGATATGATATTTATGTACAACTTCAATTCGATCTCTGTCCGCCTGTTTAAAAAGATCAGAGATATTTATAAAATACCCACCGCGTACATGGTATTTGCCGATCCCTTGGTTACGGACAAGCTTGGTTCTTATTTCTTAACAAATTTAATATATTGTTCGCACTTGTTCTTTATTAACCCCTCGGCTATTCCAAGCTTGCGCCTGGTAAGCGGCGCTTCAATGCATTTTCTTTCTCTTGCGGGAGATCCGCGGTTTTTTAAGCCACTGAATCTCGCCAAAGACATCGATATTTTTATGATGGGCCAATTTTCTTCGATATCAGTTGCAACCGTTACCAAGGCTTATATTCTTGACTATCTTTGCGCTTCTGGATTCGACGTGAGCGCAGCGGGATCCGGCCTTAATGAGCTCATAGAGCGCCCGGAATTTCCACATCTAAAAAAACTTGCCGTCATCGCTTCCGCGCCCTTGTCCGCCGAAGAGGTGAATATTCTTTATAACCGCGCCAAGATTGTCTTGGCTCCCGAGCATCCCCGCGATAAAGATGCCCCCTCTCCGCGTGCTTTTGAAGCCGCGCTCGCGGGAAGTTTCCCCTTGGCGGACTACCAGCGCGATGCCGAAGCGCTCTTTGAGGGGAATTTAGTCACCTTCCGATCGGTTCGAGAAATGGCCAAAAAGGTCAGATATTATTTAGACCATGGGGAAGAGCGCGAAAATAACGCAAAAAAACTTCACGAGGTTACGCTGTGGCGGCATACATATCTTGAGCGCGCAAAAGAGGTTATGAATACCGTATTTCCGCGCGAGCGGACGCCGAGAATATGAGGATCCTCATTACCGATTCTTCGTCGAGATATATTAGTCGAGCTCTTAGCGAGTCATTTAAGGAACTTGGACATGAATCAATGGTTATTTTCGATGATCGGGGCTTCTATCTCCGCGGGTTTCATGCGCTCACGCTTTCTCCGTTTCGGAATGGCGCGCGCAGATTGCTTAGTATCTGTAAGCGGCGGACAGGAGCGGCGCTTGAAAAAGCAGTTTCTGCGTTTCGGCCGGACGCCGTTCTTGTTATTCAAGGCGATTACTATGAAAACTCCGCCATTTCCCGGATCAAAGATCGCTTTCATATCCCGATTATCAATTGGGCGGTACACGACCCAGTCATTTCTGAATTTTTTGATCCATTGAGGATCGAGCATTTCGGAAGTTACAGCCATATTCTGATAGCAGACGAACTATGGAAGCCCTGTGTCTATTTTTTTGATACCCCAGTTTCTTATATGCCGCTTGCGGGAGACCCGATGGTTTATAGGCCGCTTGCCACAGAGAAAGACATAGACATCCTTTTTGTGGGAGATTTTTTCCCGCCTTCTCCGCACGGCACAACGGGTATTGTTCATGCTCGTGTCCTTGAGAGGATCCTTAGGGGGGGGTATCGCGTGCAAGCTCTCGCGCGTCATCGCGGAGCCGTTTTGCCTTTTGTGCCGAAGCTTGCGAAGTTAAGCTTGATCCGTGGTCCGCGTTCGCCCCTGGCGTTGAATGCGCTCTATAATCGAGCGAAGATCGTTTTGAATCTTTTTTCTCTTGATTTCAAATATGACGCTCCCGAATCCTTGTTTTCCGTTGCGCTTTCGGGAGCTTTTCAACTCGCCGAATACAAGAAAAATATTCCCCTTCTTTTTTGCGAATCGGTTATTTGCTTCGGCTCCCTTTCTGAGCTGGAAACGAAAGTTTCTTTTTACCTTCATAACGCGGCGGCGCGCGAGCATGCCGCGGAAACCGCGCTCTCGGCCGCAATGCGCCAACATACCTATCGAATCCGATCGGAGGCGATATTGAAAATAATTTCTTCCCACGTAAAATGAAAAAACGGGTTTTGCTATTCGGGGCGGACGGATACGACAACGTGAGCGTTAATATGGAGCGGGCATTCCGCGCCATCGGCCACGACGCGGAGCGATTCTATTACCCTCCGCAAGCGGAGAATAAAGTTTCGTTTTTGTATAGGGTACTGCTTAGAACCCCGTTCCAATCAAAAGCCCTCCGTTTTTTTGAAGATTATAAGCGGAATCTTGGTGAGCGCTATATCAGCAAAATAAAGGAATACAAGCCAGATCTTATTTTCATCATTCATTTCAGTTCGATCACCGGGGAACAGATCCGTTATATTACGCAGACCCTCGGTATCCCTGTCGCATGGTGGGTTATGGGCGACGAGTCTCTCGTGAGCCGCTATACTCCTTTCAGTGTTGATACGTATACATTCTGCACCCACCTTATGATGGCCGATATTTCCTGGCTCTCGACCTTTCGGCTTCTTGGCGATGCGAAGATTTCACGTTTGCCGTTTGCCGCAGATACACATCTTTATATGCCGCTACGGCGTGAAAAAAAATTTGACGTCAGTATTATCGGGAATTTTTCCTATAATGTTTCTGCGGTTATCCAGCGTATCCGGATTGTTGAACGGCTTTGTCGGGACGATTTTCATGTTCATGCGGTTGCAAAAGGAGCTCGGCAATTTTTTGACCGGTACCCGGAACTTCGGAAGCTGGATCTTGTTGATGAGTTTTATCTTGCTCCACAAGTCAATGAGGTATATAATCAGTCGCAGGTTATTTTGGGCATCAATAGCCCGCAAGCAAAGTCCGATCCCCATGTGCGCGTTATGGAAATTGCGGCAAGCGGAGGTTTCCAAATTGCCGAATTTCGGGAGAATACCAATGAGCTTATGGAGGGAACAGTCGTGCAATTCGAAAGTCTCGGCGAACTTTCCGAGTTGACAGCGTTTTATCTTGCCCACGAAACCGAGCGCAAAAAATCGGCGCATCGTGCGCACGAGTTGGTTCTCAAAAAACACACCACGACGATTCGCGCTCGCCAAGTTATAAAAGAAGTATTTGGGTTATAGTATATAAAACGACATGAATCAGGCACTATTCTTGGCGGCAGAGAAGGCTTATTCGAAGATGTCGCAAAATTCCCCCGAACTTCGCTTTTCCTCGTTTCGCGCACGGAAGCGCCTAGGGTATGAGATTAAAAAAGTGTTCGGTGGTGGGCGCTCTGGGGGGATAAGCGTAAAAACATTTTGGGGAGTTTCTCTCCGCGCCCCCTCCAGCGAAGCGGCATCCCTTTACTACTATGGGGCGCTGGGCCAGGAAGAGCGCGGAACCATTGCATATTTTATCCGGACACTGGGTCCCGGAGATATTTTCTACGACATCGGCGCCCCCTGCGGATTTTACGGTCTTCTTGCACAACAACTCATTCATGGTGGAGAAATCCATATATTTGAAGCTTCGCCCGCGATATTCTCTTATTTAGAAAAAAATTTTCCGAAGGATAGTAAAAATATTTTTCTCAATAATTATGCCGTTTCCGAAAAGAACGGCACCACCACTTTTTACGACGGAACAGCCGTTTCTCAGGGAGGAAGCAGTACTCTTGTGCCTGAGGTCGCACAAGGTATTGCGGGGCATATTGCCGTTGAAGTTCCGAGCATCACGCTTGAACGGTATGCCGAACGGCATGCGGCGCCCACGGTTATTAAAATGGACACGGAAGGATCCGAGGAATATATTATCCGTGGCGCTTCTGGGATGCTGAAGAGTTATAAACCGAGCATTATCATGGAGGTGTGGCATGGATCCGCCTCCCGCTTTTCTCGGCGTGCGGTAGGAACCCTCTTGGAACTTGGGTATGCGCCGCATCGTATTCTTGATACCGGGTACGCGGAGAGGATCGACCATATCGATTTTGATCACGAAACGAGTGACGGATCAAATTATTTGTTTCGCCACGTTTCATAAAATATCTTCATTATTGTGTAGAGGCGCATTCTGTGATTTGATTGTTGAATGGGGGCGTAAATATTGCGATGATAATTGATGAAAAAGTAAGAAAATTTATTCTCAGCAAGCGTTTCATATCGATTTTTTTGTGTGTTGTCGTTGGCGCAAGTTTCTTTTTGCATATCGCCAATCGCGCGCGACATTTTCAGGAGTGCGACTCGACTCTTGTATTCTCTGTTCTTCATACGCGCGATAGAGACCAGCTTGAGGGCATCCTTGATGCCCACCCAGGCCGACAAGTCAATGAGGCCTCTCGATTGATTGTCGGCAAGGTATTCCAGGCGGCATTTATGCGAGATATCATACTCGCGCAATCCG
>CAYTEE010000015.1:2138-12430 GCA_964436785.1 uncultured Candidatus Saccharibacteria bacterium | reverse complement strand
GAGTGGCGTTTAAATTGTATTTAGTATTCAACAAAGGAGGTGCCGATGGCCGAGGAGAACAAGGACGTGGTTTACGCCGCGCGCAGGAACGGGATCGTCGGGTTTTTCTCGGGGAGGGTCCCCGAGGAGGAAGGATGGGTTTCGGACGGGCGGACGGTTGATCTTTCTCGCGACATGGAGACGAGTAGGTGCACCCTGGAAGAGGTTCTCACTAGGTTGAATGCCCACTGGCTCGAGAAGGAGCGTTCCGCCTAGAAGAGATCTTCCGCCGCGTAGTTGTTTTTCACCTCGGATACAGGAAACAAGGAGGTGGTGACGCTGTGCTGATTCTTAAGATCATCGGATTCGCTATCGCGGGGCTCATTGTGTTCTGCATCGTGGTCGCGCCGTTTTGGAGGGAATGCAAGAAGTGCGGGCGGTGGACGGCGATTCGCTACCCCATCCTCGCCCTAGTCGGGACCGACGAGCTTCCCCAGGTGTTCCGCAATAAGTGCCTCAGGCTCATCAGGTGCGGGCACAAGTGGGAAGAAGTGCTCACATAGGCACCTCCTTCCGCTCCCATTCACCGCCCGGTCATTGCGACGGGCGGCTTTTCTTTTTTATTCTCCTTCGCCGAATACTGCATGATTTGCTGCTAGTATGAAGGCGAAGAGAATAATCCTTCCGAAGCTCGCCGGAGGCGAGCGAAGGAGGATGCCCAGCTTCGGAAGAACGAAAACAAAGATATTCCACAGCCTTTTTATAAGGAGCATAAATAAGTTTCATCGGATATAATAGAACGTATGGCGCACATAAAAATTGGGAAAGACAGCATCGCGCACGAAGGCAAATATCTTCGCATGATACACCGGCAGTTCCGCGGTTCTGCTGGGTCGGGCATCTGGGAATTTGTGGAGCGGAAAACGCACGGGCCTATCGTTGCGGTGCTTCCCGTGACGAAAAAGAACGAAGCGATACTTATTAAAACATTACGCATTCCGTGGAAACGTTACATTGTCGAGATGTGCGCGGGGCTTATGGACAAAAAGGGCGAAAGCCAGGCGCGGCTTGTGCGGCGGGAACTTCTTGAAGAGACGGGATATCGGGCGGGGCGGCTCGAGAAATTAATAGAGGGGCCCTACAATGCGGGGTTGAGCACCGATTCGCTCGCGATCTACCTTGCGCGCGAGGCGACGTATGTGCGGAAGCCGGTTTTAGAAAACGCGGAGGATATCACCGTGCTCAAGGTCCCGCTTGCGCGCCTCGCGCATTTTCTCGCCCATCCGCCGAAAGGCGTTTTGGTTGACGTAAAACTTTTCAGCATTCTCTATTGGCTTCGGAAACGGGGATATCCGTGCTAGGGCGAGCAATTTTGGTGTATAGCCGGATTTCCTCTGTGATATAATGTAAATACATGGTTGCCAAAGAACTCCTCGATTATATAGAGAACACGCTCAAGGATGGATTTCCGGAAGAGGATATTAAGCGCACGCTTGTTGACGCGGGATGGCGGAGGGAAGACGTGATCGCGGCCTTTGTTACCGTGAAGGGCGCGAAAGTGCCGCCCGTGGTGCCGCCGGTAGTGCCACCCTCTGCGCGGCCCCCGGAGCAAAAGCCCGTGAATTATGCGTCTTCCGGAGCGGAATCCCCCCAGTCGCTTTTGAAAGAACGTCCGTCCGGAAGCGGAGCCTACTCTCCTTCTCCGGCCCCGTTTTTTTCACCGAAAACCGCCGATGTAATTTTTGAAAAAAAACCCGCGGAGCCGCAAATAAGTTCTTCACGCGTATCAACAGAGCTCCCACTTAGAAAAAGTTTATCCGATTTGGCAGCGGCAAAGCATAAAAGCCGGACGAAGGGAATGGTCATTTCAATTGTTGTGGCCGTTGTTCTTTTATTCGGCGGTGGAACTTTATTTGCCTATATGCAGGGGTACTGGCCATTTGCGGCGCCAGCGCCACAAGAGATTGTGAACAACGTACCGCCTCCTCCGCCGGAGATCGCCGATCCGATCCAGGCATTTCGCACGGCATTCGGCGCGCAGGATTATAAAGTAACGCTTTCGGGGATACTCGCTTTTGAGCAAAAATTAAAATCCGGAACCAGTACGCTCGAAGTAAAATTCGCTTCGGATCGGTTCTCGGCATATCAGAAAGGAGTGCCTGTATTTGTTGCGGACAGCAAGAAATCTATCGGAATGATAGACGGGCATCTTACGCTCCTTGCCCATCAGGCGAAAACGTATAGCCTGGTTGACGATCCAAAAGCAAGCCCCGCCGTTGCCGCAACTATCCGCGGATTATTCGATAAAGCTTCGCCAGTGTACAATCTGATAGCTCCTTCGAGCTCTCCGGTTCTGTGGGAGAAGGATGGTGAGCTTGTGTGGTTTGCGAAGTTTAACGCGACATCCTCGCCCGTTATGCCGTTACCCTCCGGTGCAACCAGTACGGAAATAAGAATAGTGCTGGACCGGGAAAGTAATCTTATACAAACCATTTCGGTGCGCATGAGCGAGGCGGATGTTTGGCAGGACGCCCAGGTTACATACGAAATACTTCCCGCCGTTGGGGATCTTCTCGCAATACCCCCCGAATACAAGCAAGTTAAGCTGTCGGTTGTTCCCGGCTAGGTTTAAGTAGTAGTGTCGCGGTCTCCGAGTCTTTGCATTTCCCGCTCGGAGGAGCGTTTTTTTATTACTTCCCGCTTGTCCGCCTTTTTTCGGCTCTTGCCTAGGCCCACTTCTATCTTTACCAGTCCGTTTTTGAGATATACCCGCAGAGGAAGAAGCGCGAGCCCCTTTTCATGGAGTTTTCCTTCAAAACGCTTTATTTCTTCGTGGCGGAAGAGAAGCCGGCGGGAACGTTTTGGGTCATAATCCGGAGGCGCGTTTTTTGGCTGGTAGGGCGGTATGTCCGCATTTAAAAGCCACGCTTCGTTTTTGCGTATCACCACGTAGCTTCCGGCAAGGTTTATGCGCCCTTCCTTTATGCTCTTGACTTCGGTTCCCAAAAGCTCCACTCCCGCTTCGAATGTTTCTTCTATGCCGTAGTCGAACCTGGCGCGCCTGTTTTCCGATACCGTCTTCATGCCTGATAGTAGGAATTTGATACCTTCTTCATGTACTTCAGTATAGCTGGTATAATCCACAAATAGGAATAGTCCACGTGTCGTATGCAAAATACCGAATCTATTAAAGAAAGAATATATTCCCTTGTCGCTTCATCGCTGCCGAAATCGGCGGAATTTGATGTTTCTCCATGTGAGAAGGAATCGTTTGGAGATTATGCGACAAATGCCGCACTCCGGCTTTCAAAAGAGCAAGGGGAGCCTCCGATCGCGCTTGCGGAGAAGCTTGTCCGCGAAATACAAGCGCGAGCTCCTAATGATTTTTTTCAAAAAATAGAGATTGCAAAGCCCGGGTTTATCAATTTTTTTCTCTCGCCCCGCACGCTTGCGGAGGAGTTGGCCGCTCTTTTGCACGCTAAAGAAAACTACGGGAAGCGGGCAATCCGCCCGAGGCCAACGGTTATCGTGGAATATTCCCAGCCGAACATCGCGAAGCGGATGCATGTTGGGCATTTACGCACCACGGTCTTGGGCGACGCACTTGCAAACCTCTATGAATTTCTCGGATACCGCGTAATCCGGTGGAATTATTTCGGCGACTGGGGAACGCAATTCGGGAAAACCATCGCGGCGTATAAGCTTTGGGGCAAAAAAACGGAGGTTGAAAAGAATCCTATCGGAACACTTCTTGCGCTTTATATTCGGTTTCACGACGAGATGAAAACAAATCCCGAGCTTGAGGAGCGCGGGCGGGAGGAGTTCCGAAAACTTGAAGAGGGAGACAAAGAAAATCGCAAACTTTGGGAATGGTTTCGGAAAGAGTCGCTTTTGGCGCTTCATAAGCTGTATAAGCTTTTGGGAATATCATTTGACGTAGAGATCGGGGAAGCGTTTTTTGAGAAAGACATGAAACCGCTTGTCCAAGAGCTTGTCGAGCGCGGTATCGCGAAGAAAAGCGAAGGATCGCTTGCAATACCGCTTCCGGGGTCGGATCTGCCCGCGCTTGTTCAGAAAGCTGACGGAGCGAGTTTGTATCTCACACGCGATATCGCGAATCTTCGCTATCGCATCAAAAAATACAATCCTGCGAAAATCCTTTATGTCGTTGGGAACGAACAGGCGCTCCATTTTGAGCAACTTTTTAAAGTTGCGGAAATTTTGCAATTCCGGACGGCGGAGCTTGTGCACGTAAAATACGGACTCGTGCGCGGCGAAGAAGGGAAAAAATTCGCCACGCGCGAGGGGCGCGTTGTTTCATTGGAAGAAGCGATCGCAAAATCGCTCGAGCTTGCGCGCGGGATCATCGAGAAAAAGAACCCGGGGTTTCCGAAAAAAGAGAAAGAAGCGATTGCAAAGGCGATAGGCATCGGTGCGCTTAAATACGCGAATCTCAAGGAGAACCGCCATTCGGATATTATTTTTGACTGGGGGAAAATGCTGGATTTTTCCGGTGACAGCGCTCCGTATCTTCTTTATACATATTCTCGGCTTTTGAGCGTATTACGGAAGGCGGGAAAAATAGGAAACTACGACTTCGCGCTACTTATAAAAGACGAAGAGAGGGCGTTAATGTTGAAATCCGTGCGGCTCCACGAGAGCGTTTTCCAGGCGGCCGCAGAATATGCTCCGAATGCAGTTGCGGACTATCTTTATGAACTCTCGGTTTGCGCGAACAAGTTTTATGAGACCACTCCGATTTTAAGGGAAGAAAATCTCTTACGGCGGAACGCGCGTTTGGCGCTTATCCGGGCCACGGCATACAGTTTAAAAAGCGGGCTCTCGCTTCTTGGCATTACGGTGACGCCAAGAATTTAGAGGTGCGCAGTACTAGCTGTTCCCCTCCGTGCTCGTCGTAGCCTCGCCATTGAGGCCACGACATAACAGTTAGTACTGCGCAATGGTATTTTTAGTGTTTTTCTGTTTCTTGTCAATTGTCACAAGTGTTTCTATCTCGTATTATTGTTACGAGGGATGCATATGCCTAATTCGCGTTTTTTCTCAATTTTTATGTCTAAAAAATAAATGAACAGCAAGAGAAAAGAATTTTTTTCCCACGAAGGGTTTGACCTTCCGAAAACCGAGGAGCAGGTATTGGCGTTTTGGAAAAGCGGTGCGATCTTTGAAAAGAGTTTAGAAAAGCGCAAGAAGGGGAAGCGGTTTATTTTTTATGAGGGCCCTCCGGGAGCGAACGGCCAGCCGGGGATCCACCACGTCCTTGCACGGGTTTTTAAAGACGTGATTCCCCGCTATAAAACGATGCGCGGGTACTTTGTGCCGCGCAAGAGCGGATGGGACACGCATGGGCTTCCGGTTGAGATAGAGGCGGAAAAGCAACTGGGGTTGAAGTCGAAAAAAGATATCGAGGCGTACGGCATAGCGGCGTTCAATAAAAAATGTAGGGAGGTGGTTTGGAAGTACAAGGCGGACTGGGAACGGCTTACCGAGCGCATCGGATTTTGGCTCGACCTAAAGGACCCGTATATCACCTACGAGAGCGGCTATATAGAAACACTTTGGTGGATAATTAAAGAGATCGACAAGAAGGGGCTGCTCTACAAGGGGCACAAGGTGGTGAATTGGTGCACGCGGTGCGGCACCGGGCTTTCTTCGCACGAAATGGCGCAGGGATATAGCACCGTAACCGACAAGGCGGTTACAGTGAAATTCCAAATTACAAAATCCCAGCCCGCCTTGCTTCGCAATGCGAAGCTGGCAGGCAAATTCCAAACAAATTCCAAATTCCAAATTCTAAATAATAAACCTCTCTATATTCTCGCATGGACGACGACGCCGTGGACTCTCCCTGGAAATGTCGCGCTGGCGGTTGGTAAGGACATTAAATATTCAATTTTGGAATCAAAAACGGCCATTGACCTTGAAATTACTGGCGGTGAATTGCATTTGACCCCGGGCTATTATGTTATTGCGAACGATAGATTACCCGAGTTGATAAAAGAGGGAAATTATTTTACCGAGAAAATACTTCAAATATTAGGAAGTGAGCTTATTGGGCTTGAATATGAGCCGCTTTTTAATATTCCAGCCCTTCAAAATGACAAATCCCATAAAATTTATGCCGCGGATTTTGTGACAACGGACGAGGGTACCGGCGTGGTGCATACCGCCGTAATGTACGGCGAGGACGACTACCGATTGGGAACAAAGGTAGGCCTGCCCCAGCACCACACCGTTGATGAGCAGGGGAAATTTATAAAAGATGTGCCGGGCCTGGGAGGGCTCTATGTGAAAGCGAAAGAAACAGACGAGAAAATTTTTGCGCATCTTCGAAAAAACGGAAATCTTTTGAAAACCGAACCGTACAAACACGACTATCCCCACTGCTGGCGCTGCTCTACGCCGCTTCTCTACTATGCGCGGACGTCGTGGTTCGTCGCGATGTCGAAATTACGGAAGGAGCTGATCGCGAACAACAAAAAAATAAATTGGATTCCGGAGCACGTAAAAGAAGGCCGGTTCGGCGAATGGCTCCGCGAAGTGAAAGATTGGAATTTCACGCGGGAGCGGTATTGGGGAACGCCGTTCCCCGTCTGGGAGTGCGCAAAATGCGGGCACTATGAAGCGATCGGGAGCCTTGCGGAACTTGAAGAGAAACTAGGCGGCGCGAAAAACGAGTATTGGGTTATGCGCCACGGGGAATCGGAGAATAATGTGAAGCGCGTTATCGACCAGGGGCAGGGGAAATATCGCTTGACCACTATCGGCAAGGACCAGGTGCGCCGTGCCGCGGAGCGCATTCGGAAAACCGGCATTGACCTTGTTGTTTCTTCGGATATTTTGCGCACCAAAGAAACCGCGGAGATAGCAGCTTCCGTTCTGGGGGTTAAGGTCCATTATGATCCGCTCCTTCGGGAAATTGCCCATCCGAGTTTTGCCGGATGCCACGACAGCGAATACCTTAAGCGGTATCCGACCTATGAGGCGCGGTTCGTTGAGCGGCCCGAGGGCGGGGAATCGCTTCGCGATTTGCGCGCGCGAATGTGGGATTTTCTCCGCGAGACGGAAGCGAAATATCGAGGCAAGAAGATCCTCATTGTGAGCCATGAATACCCGATCTGGATGCTGTTTCACGCGGCGGAAGGATGGACGGAGGCGCAGGCGATCCGCGAAAAAGGCCTGCGCGAAAAACCATTTATCAAAAACAGCGAGGTAGCGCCGCTTCATGTGAAAACAGTTCCGCGGAACGATACCGGCGAGATAGATCTCCATCGGCCATATGTCGATTCTCCGGCTTTTCCGTGTTTGAAATGCAAAAAGGGGACGATGCGGCGCGCAAAAGAAGTGGTGGATGTCTGGTACGACTCCGGCGCGATGCCGTTCGCTCAGGCGCATTGGCCGTTCGCGAAGAATCACGTGTCAGGTGTCAGGTATCAGGAAGAAAAATTGGAATATCCGGCAGATTACATCTCCGAGGCGGTGGACCAGACACGCGGGTGGTTCTATACGCTTCTTGCGGTCGGAACGCTTTTGGGGAAAACTGCGCCGTATAAGAATGTTATTTGCCTGGGGCACATCAACGACAAGGCCGGCCAGAAGATGTCCAAATCCAAGGGGAACGTGGTGGACCCCTGGGCGATGGCGGAAAAATATGGGATGGACGCCGTGCGTTGGTATTTCTATACCGCAACGCCGCCCGGAGAACCGAAGAATTTCGACGAGGGTGAGATTGCCAAGGCCTCCCGGAAGTTCCACGCTATGCTCTATAACTCGTTCGCTTTCTATAGAACGTATGGTGTGCGAACAAAGGAGGTGAATTCGTCAAAAAATATTCTGGATAAGTGGGTCCTTGCCCGCCTTTCGGAAACCATAACGGCGGTGACGGATAATTTAGATGGCTACGCGATCCGGGAAGCGGGGCTTGCGATAGAAGGATTTGTTGATGATCTCTCGCGATGGTATATCCGCCGGTCGAGGCGGCGCTTTCAGCTTGCCCGCCGGAATCTTGATGGCGGCGGGAAACCGACTGACCCGAAGGATTATGCCGCTGCATCGTGGACTCTGCGATTTGCGCTTCTCGAGACCGCGAAACTTGCCGCCCCATTTACGCCATTTTTTGCGGAGGCGATTTATGGGGGTGTCAGGAATCAGGTGTCAGGCGTCAAGGAACTTCAATCGGTGCATCTTGAGGATTGGCCCCTTCGACGGGCTCAGGGTAAACAACTTAGAAAAAACGAGAAGGAACTTATTGCTAGCATGGCGGAAGTGCGACGTATCGCGAGCATGGGGCTCTCGCTTCGCGCGGAGAAAGGAATAAAAGTAAGACAACCATTAGCCTCGCTTAAGATCAAAGATCAAAGATCAAAGATCAAAATTGAAAAGGCATTGCTAGAGATACTTAAAGATGAAATCAATGTGAAAAAAGTTGAATATGATAAAAATATTGTTAACGAAATTGAACTAGATACCGTTATCACGCCGGAACTTCGGGAGGAAGGCCTGGTGCGCGAAGTGGTGCGCGCCGTTCAGGACTTGCGCCAGGGGGCGAATATGAAGCCAAGAGACGTGCTCGTTCTTATGATTGCCGCCCCGGCATTGCTTGAGGGTATCCTTCATAAAAACGAATCGGTGCTCAAAAAAGAAGTGAATGCGAAGACGATCGAATACAAAAAAGGGAAATTCAGCGCGGAGATAGAAACTAAAATAGACGAATTTCCAGTTTGGTTTGGAGTGCGGAGGGTTTAAAAAGGTAAACCCCGTTAGAGCCAGGCCGCCCCAAGGTGGCCGTAGCCACTCCGACTTTAGTCGGAGGGCGGGTCTCTAACGGGGTAAAAAAATGGGGCGCACGTTGTTCTTGTGTGCGCCCCTCTCTGTTTTCGTGTTTGGCAGTTTCTCCTCTCTTGGATTACCGCAACGGGTGAGCGCCTTGGTGCATGTCGTCGATCTCAGGGGCCGAGAGCCTCGTGGGTTCGTCGAACTCGTTCGCCTCGGGCATGTACTTGTTGAACGGAGCCGACGAGAAGCACTCGAACTGCGGAGACGGCTTCGTGAAGACGAAACGATGAGCCGTGTAGCGCGGGATCCGGATCGTGACCATCGGACCGATCTTCCACTCAGCTTGCGCTCCGCACCGTTTCCCTTCGGAGTCGACGGGGTAGGTGAGGACGTAGCCTTCGGCTTCCCGGAAGAGAAACACCTCATCCTTGTCAGGATGATGGTGGTTGCCGAGTGGTTTCTCGATCCCGGCTTTGCCGTCGAAGCACTGGACCGAGGAGCGAAGGAAGTTCCACTCGTAGATCTTCCGCCGGGAGTCTTCGTTGATGAGCGTGAGCTGTCCGGCCTCGACCTTGTTTCTTGTGACATCCCAGTAGTGATCCCCGAGTGCCCGCCGGATGTCGTCCTCGACGCGGTTCGGAAGCCTTGTCGTCTCCGCGATCTCGGCGCCGAGCTCTCGGATGTAGTTCACGAAGAAGAGCAGCCGCTCGCGGTTCACGAGTGCCCGCGCTTTCTCCGAAGGCAGCATTCCGTACCACTCGAGGATTCGGAAGAGATCGTTGTAGATGGAACGGAGTTTTCCCTCGACGGTCGAGGAATAGCCGAACGGGTGTTTCGTGTCGTAGGGGGGCAGTTCACTCCCCCGGAAAGCGGTCGACGCTATGACCCCCAACGGACCCATCCGGTCGATCTTGTCGGCGATCCGAAGCGCGGTGAGGAGTGTCGAATCCCCGGGGTCGTCATCCTTCTTGGGATGCTGAACCACGGCATTCACGATGCGGACTCGGGCATCTCCATCGAAGGGACTGCTGACGAGAAACTCATGGCAGAGTTCCTGGATGGAAATGTGCTCCTCCTTGATGCGCTTCTTGGTTTCGGGATTCCGGTCGATGTTGTGGAGCCACGCGGCCACCACATACTCGTCCGGATCGAAGTCGAGAATGGTTGCGATCTTCGGTTCCATCGCCACCATCCTCTCCACGTGGGTCACATCATGACCCCCGACGCCCGCAGGCAGGGCGTAGCGGGGACGGAGTTGGTCTTCGAGGTACGTGAGGAACTCTTCGTTCAACACTGGCACTGGGAACCTCCTCTCTTGTCGTGCGGTTAGAATATCTTGTCCAGACGAAATTGCACAAGGCCGTTAGAGATGACCCCGACGAGCTCTTCGTTGATGAGGCCGTTTGTGGCGATCACCGACTCGGGGCAGGGGTACTTGTGGATAATGCTCCCGCCGGCTTT
The DNA here is from genome assembly GCA_964436785.1 of uncultured Candidatus Saccharibacteria bacterium. GTDB lineage: Bacteria > Patescibacteriota > Minisyncoccia > UBA6257 > 2-01-FULL-56-20 > CAYTEE01. The sequence goes on along the minus strand of CAYTEE010000015.1, from coordinate 2,197 downwards.
CTCGACGATGAGTTCGCCTGCGGCCGTGTCTTCCGGTTTGGGTTTCGTATGCACGTAGG
>CAYTEE010000015.1:1530-2081 GCA_964436785.1 uncultured Candidatus Saccharibacteria bacterium | reverse complement strand
CGAATGCCATGCTTGCGCTTGCGCAGATTGGAACGCCTGGGAGCATCGTTCGGAGCGAGAGTGAGTGGAAGATCTTTGAGATCATCTCGCGGTCTCTGTCGTCGCCCTTCACGTGGTCGACGAAGACCCTTGCCTTCGCGATGTCGCTCTGATCGCTCACTCGAAGCGTAACGGCGCCGCTGAGCACTGCTGGGTTCCAGATGTCTCCATTTTTATTCTCCCCAATCTTCTTTGCGGGGAGCAGAATTTCTTGCATGAACGCCTCGTCGTTCTCCGCATGAGCGGAGAAGAGCCGTCGGAGGGTCGGAAGGTAGATACAGCCGAGGATCTTCTCTCCTCCGCGTATCCTTCCGATTGAGACTCCCCAGAACGGCAGGCCGCCTTTGTAGTTTACTGTCCCATCCAGGGCATCCACGACCCAGTGATCGCGAGAGGAGCTTGCATCCCCGCCGGATTCTTCGGAGTAGAAGTGGACATCGGGGAAGGCCAGCTCGAGCTCGAGCTTAATGAGCTAATCGGACGCATGGTCGGCACTAGTCACGAAATCGTGC
>CAYTEE010000015.1:0-1520 GCA_964436785.1 uncultured Candidatus Saccharibacteria bacterium | reverse complement strand
GGATGATACTCTTAACAGTTCTCAGCTCTTTTGCCCAAAGCATTGGTTCACCTTGTCGTGGAAAGAGTAGCGGTTTTTATTCTGGAACTGCCATATTTAGTTTACAACGAACAGAGCCACATTCTAAAACGTGGCTCTCGAAATGTCAAGCGTTTTCTGGATTTAAATTGCTATTCCGATTTTCTTTTTGACTTCGGAGATTTTCCGAGCAGCAATTTTTGCTGCTCGCCCTGAGCCCTGTCGAAGGGTTTGTCGGAGCAATGCGGGGTTTTCGAGCAGCGATTTTTTCTTTTTCCGGTAATCGGCGAGGTGACCTACAATGGTTTCCGCCAGTTTTGCCTTAAATTCCGAGTATGTTTTGCCATGGAACTCGTGTTCGAGCTGTTCGAGCGTCCGCTGTTCGAGTGATGTGTAGATTTTAAGGAGATTACTGATTGCCGGTTTATTTTTCGGGTCGTATTTGATCTCTGAGCCGGAGTCCGTGACCGCGGTTTTGATCTTTGCTTTGATCTCTTCCGGCGAGTCGTCCAAGAAAAGGCAGCTTGCGGGGTCGGATTTCGACATTTTCTTTTCGGGATTTTTCAAGCTCATCACGCGGGGAGATTGGGTCAAAAGTGGTTGTGGCTCCACAAACGTTTTGCCGAATCTTGAATTGAATTTCCGTGCGAGCGTGCGCGCAAATTCCAGGTGCTGGAGTTGATCGTTGCCGACTGGTACGAATTTGGCGTCATAGATCAAGATGTCCGCGGCCATAAGGACGGGATATTCGGCTAATCCGAAATTTGACGCCTCCATGACTTCTTCGAATTTTTCTTTTGTGATTTTTTCTCTTTCGCTCGGCTTCAGGGCCTGCACAACCTTTTCTTTGAACGCCGTCATGCGGAGTAGCTCGCTTACGGGCGTAAGCGTGCTTAATATCCACTTGAGCTCCTGGAGTGGCTCAATTTGCGATTGTTGGAATATGATCGATTTTTTCGGATCTAGCCCAATGGACAAAAAATCAGCCATAAGATTTATAATGTGAACATTTAAATCCTTTGCGGTCGGGTTTTCCGTGAGCGCGTGGAGATCCGCAATAAAAAAATAGCACCCGTATTTGCCGGAGTTTTGGAGGTCAACGAAATTTTTGAGGGCGCCCAGATAGTTGCCGAGGTGCAGGCGGCCTGTGGGTTGAATGCCGGAAACGAGGATTGGTTTCATAAATTTCTAATGTCTAATTATTCTAATTGCCCTAATCAATTTATAATTTCTTAATGTCGAATAACCAAAAATTTGATATTCTTGGATATTTTGGCATTAGTCATTGATTAGAAATTAGGTCAATTAGAAATTAGTTATTCTCGTTGTTTATATTTCTATTACTACCGGCAATATCATTGGTCGCCTTCGAGTTTTATTATACAAGAACTGCCCCAATTGGTCGCGGAGGAGAGTTTTCAGGTAATCGCTCTCGGGGGACTGATTGTTCGGGAGGCGGGAGACAAGCCCGCGGACGCGCTTTCGGATGTCGTCAAGGATTC
>CAYTEE010000014.1:0-12461 GCA_964436785.1 uncultured Candidatus Saccharibacteria bacterium | reverse complement strand
GGACACATGCCTCTGGAGCATGGTATCGGGGTTCGAATCCCTGTCCCGCAGCTAATACTAAAACCGACTTGCCTTCGTGGTAGGTCAGTTTTAGTATCCAATTGTTTGACAGGGATTCGAACCGAAGGAGGGGTCGGGAGGAAAGTATAGGGTTCCTCCCGTTTCGGAAAGCTATTGAGAACCGAGGGTTCTCAAGGAGTGATCCGCCAGCCGGCGGAGAACGACGTTCGATTCCCTGTCCCGCAGCCGCTTAGAAATTCAATTCTGCTCCTTTTTGGGCAGAATTAAAATTTCAAGCGTCCCGAGCGAAGCGAGGGACTTCGCAGTGCTACAATAAACCCGTGGTCTACTTTGTCTATATCCTCAAGTGCGCCGACGATAGTCTCTACACGGGAATCACTACCGACCTGAAGCGCAGATTTCTGGAGCATAAAAACAAGAAAGGCGGCGCGTACACTCAGGCACATGCAGCTGCGAAAATCGTTTACACCGAGCAGTTCAAAACAAGAAGCGAGGCCTTGAAGCGCGAGGCGGAAATTAAGGGCTGGCGTCGCCAAAAGAAATTAAACTTGATAATGCAAACAAGGATTGACGAGCGAAGGCGAGGAAATACTGAGTGTAGTAACGCGAATGTACGGTGAAATTCCCTCGAGAAAGTGTTCTGGTATCTAAAAAATAGAGTAATTTGCTTTCCGCCACTCAATTTATTACACTAAACGCATGGCATATAAATCTACTGCTATAATTCAAAAAGAAGGGAAATGGTTCATTGCTCGCTCTCTTGAGCTTGGCGTCACCACCCAAGGAAAAACCATCAACGAAGCAAAGGAAAATCTCAAAGAAGCGGTTGAGCTTTATCTTGAAGATTCCCCTATGAGTAAAAAGGCTCTTTCGAAGGAAACTCCATTTGTAACTTCTATCGAGGTATAAGGCGTGGCGAAAACTTTTTCCGGCAAGCAGGTAGTTAAAATTCTTTGTCGAGAGTTTGGATTCTTGTTTGTTTCACAAAAAGGAAGCCATACAAAACTAAGGAAGCGCATTAGTGGAAAAACAATAACAACAATTGTGCCGATGCACAAAGAACTTGCGCACGGTACGCTTCTTGGCATACTTGAACTTGCAGAACTCAAGGAAGAAGAGTTCAAAAGCGCAGCATAAATTGCTTCTAAAGATCATAGCGCCTCGAGATCAAGCGTATGGTCAATTTTGATTTGTGCCACGAATTCCGGAACGTGGCTTACAAGGATCATCGCGCCCAGATAGCGGTCGAGCGCTTTTGCAATTACCGGGATATGGCGGAAGTTGATATGATTCGTCGGTTCGTCGAGGATAAGAAGCCCGGGGTGGAGAAGCGATATTCTCGCGAACGCAACAAGCCCCTTCTGCCCCTCGGAAAGCGCCCCTATTTTGCTTTTTAGAATTTCGGCATCAAGCAAAAATCCCGCGGCGCACGAGCGAAGTTCCTGTTCACTGCCTTCTTTCATCGCGCCGGAGAGTGCCCGGTACACCGTTTCCTCAAAATCGAGCGTCGAGAAATCCTGGCGGTAGTACCCTATCCGAACATCTTTTTGGATGTGCTCGCCTTTCGCGTGGCCGGTCGCGAGCGTTTCGAGAAGCGTTGTCTTCCCGATTCCGTTCGGACCAATCAAAAGAAGGCGCTCTTTTTTCTTCAGGGTTATATTCACTTTTTTTATGACCGTTTTGTGGTCTTTTATGACCGAGACAGACTTGAGGTCGAGTATCCTGCCCGCAAGATCGGCTTGGCAAGGTATCGTGAAATTTCTGATAGTCTTATCCTCCCTGCGCATTTCTACGATATCCTCCGAAAGCTTCTCGATCTTCTCGTTCATTTTTCGGGCAACATCCCGCATGTGGCCACCCTTCTGCGCGAAAAAACCCGCTTGTTCCTTGCGGTGCTGAATGTCTTTCTCGAGCCGTACATTTTTCATGCGTTCGCGCTCGAGCCGGGCTTTGATCTCTTCAACGACCGAAAGATAGTCGCCGGTGTATTGTTCTATTTTATGCGTGAACACGTCCAAATAAAGCACGCCATGCGTAAATGAGTTCAAAAATTCCGCGTCGTGCGAGATAACGATGACGGTTTTTTTGTAGTCAATAAGAAATTGCGTAAGATGCGCGATCCCCGCCTTGTCCAAATTATTCGTCGGCTCATCGAGAAGCAGGAGGTCCGGGTCTTGAATTAAAGCCTGCGCCAAAAGCAAACGCGCCTGCTGTCCGCCGGAGAAAGTACCGAGCGTTCGGCCGTGCGGGGCGTTGAGGTGCACAACTTCCAATATTTTATCTATCCTATTGTCGATATCGTACACTTTCTTTTTGAATGCACTTTCAAAAAATTCGCGCACCGTGAGGCCGAGCGCGCTTCTCGGAACGACTTGAAGCGCCGTAGCCGTCGTAAGCGCATTGGCTAAAGCTATTGTCCCGGAATCCGGGCTCAATTTCCCCGTGATGAGCTGGAAGAGCGTGCTTTTCCCGGCGCCATTTTGCCCCATAAGGGTAATTTTCGAGCCGCGGTGTATCGAAAAATCGGTTTCTCGCAATATCGGCTTTGCGTGCCCGTATTCGAAGGAGGCTTCGTTAAAGCGGAGAATGACTTCAAGATGCGTATTCTTTTTTTGTGTTGTATCGCGCATGGTGATGCTCCCGGTATCGGAATAGGGGTTCTTGTGCAAACATTCCTCCCCGCGGACGTTATTTCTCCGATTTAATTTTATTCAATATCTTCTTCACTTTTTCTATGCTTTCCATGTCGTGGATAGAAACCGCTATCGCATTTGGCCTTAGTTTTTTCAAGATCGCCAATTTTTTCTTTACGTCCGCGGCGCCTATGAGGTCGCTCTTCGAGAGCAACAGATACTCCGGCTTTTTTATTAGCGCTTCGTTATACGCGCCAAGTTCTTTCTTGATAACCGAATAATCCTTCTTCGGGTCGAGAGATTCCGCCGAGATAAAATGGAAGATGATCCGCGTGCGCTCAATGTGGCGCAAGAATTTTATGCCAAGCCCCTTGCCGCTCGAAGACCCTTCAATGAGGCCCGGAATATCCGCGATGATAAGTTCGTAGTATGTGCCAAGGTTGGGCTCCAGGGTGGTGAATGGATAATTCCCGACTTTGCTCTCTGCCTTGGTTAGGGCATTCAGCATACTCGATTTTCCGGCGTTGGGCAATCCAACAAAGCCCACATCCGCGATGAGTTTAAGCTCCAGGCGCAGAGAAAAACTTTTGCCCAAAGTGCCCGGCCTCGATTCCTTTGGCGACGTGTTCGTTGAGGAGCGAAAATGGAAATTGCCGTACCCCCCGCGTCCGCCTTTCGCGAGCAAAATTTCGTCGCCGGTCTTATCTATCGAAAAGTCCTCTTTGGTGTCGAGGTTGTGTATGACTGTTCCTATGGGGAATTTCAGAATAAGATCCTCTCCATTTTTTCCGTCGCGGAATTGGCTGCGCCCAACGCCCCCGTCCTCCGCTTCGAATTCCTTCTTGTAGCGGAATTGATTCAGGGCGGTTAAGTCCGATGTGCCGCGGGCTATGACGCTTCCTCCGTTTCCTCCTCTCGCGCCTACCGGCCCCAAACTCATTAAGTTCGAGTTGAAAGCAACCGCGCCTTTCCCGCCGTCTCCTGCAGAGACTTTTATGGTTGTATCGTCTATAAGCATGGTTTCTTTATCCTCGCACGAAACGAGCAGTGAGGATAGGGCTGGGTTGCCCGCCCCGTTAGAAACGCCGTTTCTAATCCCGAGCGAAGCGAGGGAACTCCGCGGCGCTACAATGAATTCGTGGCCTACTTTGTCTATACCATATTCTCCAATGCACCGATTATATCCCCTATTGTCCACTGATGTGCCACTATGGTATCATATAGTCAATACAATGGTTGAAATTGCACGCCCCAAGCTTGACGAGCGTTCTTATAAAAACGCTGTCTTGTATTTTATCAAGTACTGTAATAACAAATATTTGCATGCTACAAAGCTCAATAAACTCTTGTATTATCTTGACTTTGTATATTTTCGCGATCACAAAAAATCCGTTACTGGTGATGTGTATATTCACCAAGGATACGGTCCCGTTCCTTCCCGCGTAGACGAAATACTTGCAGGACTTAAAAATGAAGGCGCGATTGATACTGAAGCAGTTTCCAATAATGATGCGGAAATGATCAATTTTTCGCTGAAAGACGACTCTAAATTTGATGAGACCGTTTTTTCTTCCGATCAAAAAAAACTGCTTAAACAAATTTGCGATGAGTTCGGAAATTGGCCAACCGAAAAAATTGTTGCCCAGACGCACCTTGAGGCCCCCTGGTTTTATTCAAAGCCATACGAAGTCGTGGACTACGCCTATGCGCGCGACATTGATTTCTTCAAATAGTTTGTCGTATCTATGTCGTGGGTTTATGTTGAACGAGAGCAGTTTGTGCGTATGTGCGAGAAGGTGGGTGTTTCCGAAACAGTGCGTGAGGCAATTAGATCTTGGGCGCCGACCGTAAGCCGGTTTGAACTTTCCCGCCAAAAAATTGTATACCGTTCACCAAGGAATCGTTATGAAGCGTGGGCGGCAGGCATTCCAAACCCAGACAGCAACAAGGGTAAGAGTGGCGGCTATCGCGTCGTGTATTTCCTCGATCTCACTGAATGCACTATTAATCTGGATTTCATAGAGGAACGTAAAGAGCTTGGTTTTCGTGATGAAGGTAACCGCAAGAAAGAACGCTACAATGGCTACGTCCGAGACCTCAAAGAAGAATTGAAAAAGCGGGACGTATAGTTCCGCTTTTGCGTTTTCATGTTTCGTTTACAATAAAAAGGTGATGAACGACGTTCGATTCTCTGCTTGCCCGTCCGAATCCGCCAGTTGACGGGGCTACAATCACTAAAAAGTAAATCCCATGATTGACCACGTTTCCATTCGTGTAAGCGATTTTGAAAAAAGCAAGAAGTTCTATGGAGCGATTCTTGGTGTCTTGGGCTATAAAGTCATCCGCGAAGATGAAGGAAGAATCGGCTACCGCGACCCCGGAAACATCAGTGTATGGATAAGAAAAGACGACTTCGTCTCAATGGGCGTTCACGTCGCTTTTCGAGCGCCAGACCAAGCAGCAGTTGATCGCTTCTACGCGACGGGGCTCGAGATGGGGGGCAAGGACAATGGAAAGCCCGGCGCACGCCCTCATCGAGGCGAACAATATGTCGCGTTCGTTCTTGATCCTGACGGGAATAATATCGAAATAACGCACAATCCTGACATCAATTAATTTTCTCAAGCAGTCATAAAACCATCGCATGGGTCAGCGCAGCCTGCCTCGTGAAATTGCGTAGCAATTTTTTACGGGGTATCGAGTGAGACCGGAGAACACTAATATCGCCAAGTCAATAATATGGACGACCAAAAATGGAAAAAGTTTGAGCGTGTAGTTCATGAAATTCAGCGTGAATTGACTCCGGACGCCAACGTGGAATTGGGAGAAAAAATCATTGGATCAACTTCTAAAATCCCTCGACAAATTGACATTAGTATAAGAAGAAATGTAGGTCAGTTTAATATCCTCATCGCGATAGAATGTAAGGATCTTCAAGCCCCCGTTGACGTAAAAGACTTAGATGGTTTTATTACTGTCGTTAAAGATATAGGCGCGCATAAAGGAGCTGTCGTTTCTAGTAGCGGCTTCACTCCTGGAGCAATAGAACAAGCTAAAAATCATGGGATAGATACTTTTCGTTTAATTGATACTGATAGTATTGACTGGAAAGTTTATGCATCTATTCCAACTCTGCTTGAAAGAAACTTTTTAAAAGGATATAGCCTGAGATTTGAAAAGTTTTTATCTTTACCAATTGCAATGATAAGCGCTGATCTTAAAACTTTGAATGTTTTCGACACAAGGCAAAAATTCCTCGGGACGGTTCAAGACATAATAGGCGAAAAATGGAATAAAAAAGAAATTGAGCATATGCCGGGAGAACAAAAAATTTTAATTGGCGATGTTTTTATAGAGTTCAATGATGAAAAAATACAGCTATCATTAACCGTTAACGTGATAGTTGCAAGAGAATATTTCCTTGGAGATTTACCAGTCAGCGTTCGAGGACTTAAGAATGAACAAACCGGCGGTCTTATAACCAAGGGATTTACCACAGACTATATAAAACCATTTGAAATCGATCAGGGTACTCAAAAAAACTGGAAAAAGGTTGATAATCCGGAGGGATTATCAACTAAACCTGTTTTTAGAATGGCTTATAGCGACGTTATACCAGTTGACGAAAATTATACTAACTAAATCGAAATAGCTTTCTGACCGAAATGCATAGTAAGCGCATTATGAACCCTAAAGAATTTAAAACCCTCATTCAAATAATCGTCGCTGAAGCTTCCAAGCTTCGTGATACACGGACAACCGAGCATAAAACGCCAGTAAATTATGCTTGCGTCTTTTCTCAAAACGAACAAGAATACGAATCACTACTTGCAATTGCGGGACAGCTTGGCAAGGTAGTACAAGAAACAGCGATGGGCCCGGTGTTTTATATTGAGCCGTTGAACACCGTTGCGGGCAACCTTCGACTCGTAAAAATCCGCAAACCTGATCTAAAACGAACGGAACGAGGTGACGCAGATTTCACGATTACCGATTACCCGACCTTTAAAAAAACTTATCTCGGCAAGCCCGGGTTCGGACTTATAGAACGACCCAATATGGAAATGATCGAGCTTGCCGACCCTGCATTTAATGTTCTTGCCTACTTTTCAAATCCCCCGCTTGGCAAGGTACTCAACTTAGATTTTTAACCCACCAACCGAGACGCGTCAGTATATTCTCGTATAACAAAATTATTATGAAAGCAGTCATTTTCGACATCGATGGGGTGCTCCTCGATTCGTTTGAGGCAAATTTGAAGTTCTATCAAAATCTTATGACCACTGCGGGATATCGGCCGCCCACCCGCAAAGAATTCCCGGCATTATTCCATTTGAGCCTGATGGATGTTGTTAAAAAATTGACCGGGTCACAATCCGAAGAAGAAATTATGAGAGTTTTCAAGCTCGGCGAGAGCCGCGAAGTAGATTATCCTATCGAATTACTGAACATGCCCGATGGGGCTGACGAGACAATAAAAATATTGAGCAAGGATTATCCCTTAGGCATCGTGACAAGCCGAATACGAAATTCGATTTATGAGGCTCCAAGGCTGGCCGCTCTTAAAAAATATTTTCGCGTGGCGGTTTCGTATGAAGATACCGACAACCACAAGCCGCACCCCGATCCCCTATTGCTCGCAGCAAAAAAACTTAACGTGGAACCCCGCGAATGCGTCTACATTGGCGATGTTGAAAATGACATTAAAGCGGCCCGTGGAGCCGGGATGAAATCCATACTTTACTCAAAAGAAAAAATCGAAGGGGCGGATGCGGAAACATCGGATTTTAAGACAATACCAACGTTAGTAAGAAATTTATGAAAACAAACCTACAAATAAGGAAGTTTGCCTAAAATAACTCCGACCGAGCCGAGTCACTCTCTCTCGGATTCGAACTAAAATAATAGAACATGAACCAATCTTTTGTAATAAAAAAATCTAAAATTGCCGGAAGTGGCGTTTTTGCGAATAAAGAAATTGAAAAAGGTCAAACGATCTGCTTTTTGAACGGAGAATTATGCTCCTTGGGCGAAATATTAAAAAGGGTGAATGAAGGCAAGGAAGAACCATCCGACCCCTTAGGGGTTGACGATGAGGAATATCTGGACCTGGACGAGGTATCAAGAACATTCAATCACTCCTGCGACCCAAATTCCTTTATTCGAGGCAAAAACGAGCTCGTTGCGATACGGGATATAAACAAGGGAGAAGAAATAACATACGATTATTCCACCACCATGAACGATAACAAAGAGAAAATAGAAAATGCCGGACGAGAGCTCTGGACCTGCACATGCCGCTGCGGAAGCAGAAATTGCAGAGGAATAATCGACCAATTTAAAACTCTGCCGGAAAATATCCTGCAATATTATATAAGTAATAAATTTATGCCGGATTTTATGTTAAGGAAATTCACCTAAAATAAGCCCCAACCGAGCCCCTTCGACGAGCCCACCTCAAGCAAGTTCGGGATAAGCAGGGCAAGCGGGTCGGTTGCTCAAATCTTCATTTTTATGCTATATTCAATATATGGCTAGTCCGATTGCAACAATATCAAAAAGAGTTAGCGGCGGAGAAGAACTGATCGTGGTGAAGCGTCGTGATTTTGAACAGTTTAGAAAGTGGCAGAAGGAAGTGCAGGATATCCTCGCAAAAGTAAAGCGCGGACGCGCAGAGTACCGGAACGGGAAAATTATCGCGGCTTCTTCTCCAAAAAGATTCCGCTAGGTTTTGATGCAGAGAATCGACCGCATATATTACACTTCTGATTTCCGTAAAGCATATAAGAAGTTACCGAGAAATATCCAAGATGCGACCGACCGAAAGGACAGGCTTTTCCGGAGAGACCCATATCACCCGAGCCTCCGAACACACAAACTGCATGGGCCGTTGGATGGCTTATGGTCGTTTTGGATAACGCGCGATTACCGCATCCTTTTTGAGCTTGTAAAAGGCAGCGTAATATTCTACGACGTTGGAACACACGAAGTTTATCGGTAAAGCACTGACCGAGCCCCATCCACTACCTCCTGCGCTAAAGCTACGAAGGTCAAAGAAAATTACGGACGGGCAAGCGGGTCGGTGAACATTACAACTACCTATTGGTATAATTTTCCCATGCGCTACCGCCCGACAAAAAATGTTTTCCTCCTCGGCCTTACGAGTTTCTTTAACGACCTCTCTTCGGAGATGGTGCTTTCCGTCTTCCCGGCTTTTTTTGTTTCCGTACTCAAGGCGGGGGCAAGTTCGCTGGGGCTCGTGGAGGGCATTGCGGAAGGCGCGGCGAATATCATCAAGATATACAGCGGGCGGCTTTCTGATCTTATACGCAAAAGAAAACCGTTTATTGTCGCCGGATATTCGCTTTCAGTTCTCACCCGGCCCCTGTATGTATTCGTTTCCAATGTTGCCGGGGTAGTAGGCCTTCGCTTTGCCGATAGGGTTGGAAAGGGTTTGAGAGATGGTCCGCGCGACGCCGTCATTTCTCTTTCAACGCCGCCGGAACAACTTGGGCGGGCGTTCGGATATCACCGCATGTGGGACACCTTTGGCGCCATAGCGGGTCCCTTGATCGCCTATGTCATCTTAAGCAGATACCCGTTGGGTTTTCATATTGTTTTCTCTACCGCTTTTTTCGTCGGCATTTTGGCGGTCATCTCCCTCTTTTTTATAAAAGACGTGGTGGGCGGCGTACGAAAGAACAATATCACCCTTGCTTCGCTTGCCGTATTCTCTTTGGAATTTAAATGGTATCTCCTCGCCCTCTTTTTTCTCTCCTTGGGCAGTCTGCCCCTCGCGGTGCTTCTTCTCAAAACACAAAGCATCGGGCTTGCGCTCGCGTCCATTCCTCTTTTTTATATGCTTTACAATATTTCGTATGCGAGCTTTTCACTCTCGGCAGGAAAAATGAGCGACCGCATCGGAGCAAAAACCGTCATCATCATCGGTTATCTTGTTCTCCTGGGCAGTTATGTATTTCTTGCGCTGGCTGAGAGCACTTTTTTTCTTATAGCCGGCTTTCTCGTTCTCGGGCTTTTTCCCGCCCTTACGGACGGCGTACAGCGGGCTTTTGCGTCGGAGCTTTCACCGGGGGAACATCGCGGCGGAGCACTTGGCCTGGTGAACGCGGTCGCCGGCTTTGGGCTCTTGTTCGCGGGAATCGGCGGCGGATACATTTGGGAGCACTTCGGCATAAACTATGCCTTTGCTGTCGCCGGAGTTTTTATTTTGCTTGGCATCGGCATTCTCTTCACGGTAAAAAAGAAATCTGCTTCTTGAGTTGACAATACCATCGTTTAGGGCTATAAGATAACCAGCAAAGAATCAAGACAATTTGATCGGTTGATAAACGGAATATTTGCCGAGAAGGGAGGAGTAGCGTGAAACCGAAAACCTATGCGGACTGCGAGGCACTGGGAGGAAAACATGACCTGAGTAGTTTCTTGATTGCCGACACGTTCGGCATCTTGACCCCGCTCGACGAGCAACTCGCCGCCGCCGCCACTCTCGAGGACCTGCTGAAGGTGTATAACAACGCACCCGTTAACAGCGCTGTCTATCTGCAAGCTCTCGAGAGAATCGAAGCGGAGTGCCTGAAACAACTCGGCTCCGCCACCACCCTCGAGGATCTGTGGAAGGTGCACTACAGCGCACCCGATGGCAGCGAGGCCGAGAAGCAAGCTCTCGGGAAGATCTTCAAGCTGGCCACTACCCTCGAGGATTTGTGGGCAGCATACAATGAAGCCCCCGACGACAGTGATCTCAAGCAGCAGATTCTCGAGAAAATCCTCAAGCCGGCAACTACTCTCGATGTGCTGTGGAATATGTACCACAGCACTCACAACAGTAGCAAAGCCGAGACGCAGATTCTCAAGAGAATCCTCGAACTGACCACAACCCCCGATGAACTGTGGGGGGTATACCGCACGGCCTCCAATAGCAGCAGCGACGAGATCGCGCAACAAGCTCTCGAGAAGATCCTCGAACTGGCAACTACTCTCGAGGATCTGCGGAGAGTATACGTCAAGTCCCTCGAAGGCAGCGAGATCGAGAAGCAAGCCATCCGGGCAATTTGCGAGTTCGAGTAGAACACTCCAACCTGTTCCATCTCATGACGACGCCTACTGGGGTAGGCGTCCTTTTTTATCCAAACTAATTTTTCGTTAGCCTCATTAATCTCCAACCGAAGTAAGTTGGTAAGAACCGACTTTTGACTCTCCGCTCTATTCTGTTGTAAGAATATACAAGCTCATCATGGGCTAGAAAGGAGGTGCTCCTTGGATGCTCGCCGGATGGCGCGCGCCGTAGCTTGGCTGCACTGGGCCTTGACCGTTTTTCTGCTTGCGGGCATCCCGATGCAGATGGTGTTCCCGCGGTACGGCCCGATCCAGATAGGCGCACTCGCTCTCACACTCGGAGTGCAAAAGTGGGTGGGCCATTGCCCGCTTACGATCCTCGAGGACACGCTCCACGCGCAGAGCAAAGAGAATGCAGTAATCCGCAGGTCATTCCTCGCCTATCATGCAGAGAAATGGTGCGGCATACGCATTCCTCCGGGCTGCATCACCCGGACCCTCTATGGAATGCTTGCTATCTCGCTCGCCCTCTGGATTTCCCCATTTCTCGTCTGACTCGCCGGTTGCCCCAAGGCAACCGGCTTTTGTTTTGGTAGAATGAATGCAAACCCAATGACTTTCTCTGCGCTCGGCGGTTGGTTCTTTGCATATATGCTCCCCGGGCTTTCGGTACTTGCGGTAATCTATTTTTTTCCGAAATACCGCTCCGGCACTTTTTCCCGTGGAGCCATTGTCCACTGTGGCCTTATTATTTCAACAATTCTCAGCCAATATCTGCTTTATACGGCAGGGCGTCCGTTCCCGTGGGGTTCTCATCCTGCCTCGATCATTTCCGAAACTGCGACAAGCGCAACGACAGCCTGGGGCCTTGCTTCTGCGCTCTCGAACATTGGCTCCTCGGGCTCAATGCTTTTTTTTGGAGCGGTAGCAATTGCTGTTTTTGCCCTGCTTGGCCGTTTCGGGATTTTCTATGCGCTTTCCGCATTGCTCCAACAACTCACAATGACCTCGGTTGCGTATTATCTTTTTGGTTCGCTTTCTTTTTTGCTCATCGTGCTGCTCGTGGTTCCATTCTTTTCCTTGAGCCATCTTCTCCAAAGAAAACATTGGCGCGTGAAAATTCCCGTTACCTTCGCGTGGGGCTTTTTTTCGCTCGCTCTTTTCGCACTTTATGGCAACTTATTTTTAAATGCCTCTCTTCATGCGGCTTTGGGATCGCTCTTGATCTACGCGGGAGTGATGTACCCTCATGCTGAATTCGCGATAAAACGCGTGAAACTTCCAACGGCCGGCTTGAAACCGACCGATCTTATATAACATGACCGAACGGAAAACGTGTATTGCGAAAGCTGTTACAATGCTGAGGTCGTATAAAAGCATTAACATGTGTGACAATACTATGACATGTCATAGTATGCCCATTGAGCTTCTATTATTATGAGATGAGTATTTCTGAAGAAAAAATATGCCAAAATTGTAAATCGTCTTTTGTAATAGACGCCGAAGATTTTGATTTCTACAAGAGAATTAACATGCCGCCGCCGACGTTTTGCCCCGAATGCAGAAATATGCGGCGCATGGCGTGGCGTGAAGTGCGCTCGCTCTATCGCGACACTTGCAAGCTCTGCGGGAAGTCGGTGGTGAGCATCCACGCGCCCGAAGACCCCTTCACGGTCTATTGCCGCGAGTGCTGGCGATCCGATAAATGGGACCCGATGGATTACGGCAAAG